>CAYMLC010000122.1:2765-8621 GCA_964390765.1 uncultured Nitrospirales bacterium | reverse complement strand
AGTCGCGACATCAAGGCCGTTCGCAGGCCACGTTCGAGTTTTGCCACGGGCTGCTAGACCTCGACCAGGCCCGCGACCTTCTTCATGTGGTCCCAGCTGTAGATGCCCGCCGTGTGCCCGTCACTCCACGCGATCGACACCGCATAGTTGCCGAGTTGCTGCACATCCTCGACGCGGATGTCATCGGGAATGTCGTCCCAGTTCAACTTCGATTCGCCGGTGAACTCATCCACGCTGAGCGCGTCCTGGCTTGAGTAGCGCAGCACCTTGTTGGCGATGGTCACTTCGGTGCCATCGGGCCAGACCACGCGCACGCGCCCCTTCTCGGGTGTCACCGTGGGGATGTTGTCGCCCTCGATGCGCCGCTTGCCAATCGCGCGGTGCACGTTCTCGGCCAGCTGCGCGAAGGCGGGCACATCCTCGCCGGCTGCGCGCGAGGCCACACTCGATACGCCGGGGATGATGGGCAGCTCGGCCAGCGTGTCCAGGCCAAAGCGTTCATGGAGCGTATTGGCACTGCGGCCGAAGGGGTAGAGCCGCTCGCCGCAGTTCGTACAGTCGAGGTAGGCCATGTTGTTCACGATGCCGAGTACCGGAACATTCACCTTCTCGAACATGATGATGCCGCGCGCCACATCGACCAGCGAGAGCGCCTGCGGCGTGGTGACGATGACCGCGCCGTCGAGCTGGGCCTGCTGCGTGAGGGTCAGTTGGATATCGCCCGTGCCGGGCGGCAGGTCGATGATGAGGTAATCGAGCGCACCCCAATCGGTCTGCTTCAAGATCTGCATTGTGTAGTTTGCGACCATGGGCCCGCGCATGACGGCCGGCTTGTCACCCATCAGATAGCCGAGCGACATGGTCTTGAGGCCGTTCACTTCAATCGGCTGAATGCGTTCGTTCACCGCGCGCACCTCGGGGTTTTGCACGCCGAACATCGTGGGAAACGAGGGGCCGTAGATGTCGGTATCGAGAATCGCGACGCGATGGCCCTCGCGCTGAATCGCGCGTGCGAGGTGGCCCGCAATCGTCGATTTGCCCACGCCGCCCTTGCACGACGACACCGCCACGATGGCGCCCACCTCCTCGAGCGTATTGATGTGCGCGCCCGGCCGTTCCTTGCGTTGCGGCGCCATCGCGGACAACGACACCTTCACCGTGTCGATGCCGGGCACCTCCCCCACCAGCCGCTCGGCCTGTTCCACGAACTGGTCTTTCACCGGACACGCGGGCGTGGTGAGTTCCAGGGTGAAGGTAGCCGTGCCCCCTTCGATGGTCAGCCCCTTCACGAAGCCGAGCGACACGATGTCGCGGCCGAGGTCGGGGTCGATGATATTGCGCAGTGCGTCGAGCACTTGGGCTTCAGTGGCCATGGTGCGGCTCTCCTTGCGAGCTTGAGGATACGGGTTACGGACCGTGCCGGGCCAACACGCCGCGCGGCAGGGGCCATTTCCCGGCTGGGGCTACCGCCTGCGGCCCAGGCTCATGGCGCGCTGCGCAGGGTCAGGCGCACGGCCTCGGGCGGGCAATGATAGCGCACGGGCAAATCGGTCACGCCCAGGCCGCGGGTCGTGTGGCCGGCCATGCCGGCGACCTGCCAGGGGCCCGCGTACAGATTGCGGTGCCGGTGGACATTGAGGCGCACCGGGCGCCCGCCCGGCAGGCAGAGCTGGCCGCCGTGCGTGTGGCCGCACAGGTAGAGACCGACGCCCTGAGCCGCGGCTTCAGCGGCCAATTCCGGGGTGTGCGACAACAACACGCGCGGCACGCCTTCGGGGGCGCCGTGCAATGCAGCGGACAAGACGGCCACGTCATAGTGCGGGTCGTCCACCCCGCCAAACCAGACGGGCGCGCCATCGAAATCGAAGAGCTGGCCCTGATTGACAAACACGTGCAGGCCGAGCGCGCGCAGCGGCTCGACCATCACGCTCACATCGTGGTTGCCCAGAATGGCGATGGGCGTATGCCGCAGCCGCAGCCCGGCCAGGATCTGTTCGAAGCGCGGGTACACGTGGTCCACCGGACCGCCAAAGCCAAACCGGTAATCGCCGGTGAAGACGGCAAGGTCGGCTTCGAGCCCATCGAGCGCAGCCACGATCGCATCGGCAACATCGGTATGCACCCGGCTGAAGTGCAGGTCGGACAAGTGCAGCAGGCTGAACCCATCGAGCGCGCGCGGCCAGCCGGGCACGTGCAGCGTGTGCTCGGTGTGCTGGATGCGGCGGGCGTTGGCGCGGCCGCGCTCCCACATCCCGACGGCCTTGATGCACCAGGCGATGAAGTTCTTTTCGAGCGCACCAATCCAGTGGTGGAAGTACTCTTCCTCGCCCTCGAGCGCACCGTGCTCCTTCTCCAGCGCCAGGCGCCGCTGCCAGCGCAACGCCACCGCCTCGGCATGGGGCGTGCGCGCGGGGGGCGCCACGGCGCTGGCCTGCACGTCGGGCGGGTGTGGATTGGTGATGGCCAAGGTGCTGCCCCTTCCCAGAGTCTGCCGCGCCGGGAGCATAGCACGGGCCTGCGGCGTGGGACAGGTGCCCGGTATCAGGCGAGCGGCCCCCGCCAAACCGCCGTACGCCCGGGCGAACCCGGGCGCGTGTGGGTCGTTCGGGCCGCGCCCGGCCTAGCTGTTCAGCAGCGACAAGGCCGTCTGGGGCACCACGCCGCTCTGCGCAATGCTCGATACGGCCGAATTCAGCAGCAGCGAATTACGCGTCCGCTCGACTGTGGCCTGCGCGAAGTCCAGGTCACGAATGACCGATTCCGAGCGCGCCGTCTCGACGTTGGCGATTTCCCGCTGGTTGATGGCGCTCTCGAAGCGATTCTGCTGCGCGCCCAGGTTGGCGCGATTCTGCTCAATGCTCGTCAGCGCGGTGTCGAGCGTATTCGTCGCGGCCTGTGCCCCCGCCTGCGTGGACAGGTCAATCGTGTCGATGCCCAGGTCGGCCGCGGTCGACGCCTGAATGTTTGAGACCGCGCCACCTTCGGTGCCCAGGTCAATGTTCGGCTGGCTGCCGTCGAGCGGGCGGATGCCGTTAAATTCGGTCTGGTTGGCGGTGTCGTCGATCTGCTGCACCAGCTGCTGCGCTTCGGCATTGATCGCCGCGCGCTGGTCGTCGCTCAGGGTGCCGTTGCTCGCCTGCAGCGACAACTCGCGCAGACGCTGGGTCGCGTCCTGCTGCGCGCTCAGTCCGCCCTCCGCGGTCTGGGTCAGGCTCACGCCGCTCTGCAGGTTGTTGATTTCCACCTGCCCCTGCCGCAATTGCGTGTTCAGCGCCTCCGCAATCGCCAGCTCCGCCGCGCCGTCGGCCGCGCGATTGATGCGCTGGCCGGAAGACAGTTGGCGCAGCGTCTGCGCCAGCAGGCCACTGGCCTGATTGGCCTGGCGCTGTGCGCCCAGTGCGGGGATATTCGAATTGATGCTCAGGCCCATTGGCGTCCCTCGATGTCGTTGCGTCAGTTTTCTGCCGCTGCCACCCTAACCGTACCACAGAGCCGCCCAGCGCGAAAGCGGCTACCCCCCACAATCGGCCGTCTTCACAGAGATTTAATGACTGCGCCCCTCCGGGCCGGCAGCGCTTAGCCGTCGCTCACGTGCAGCAGCACCTTGAGCACGTCACCCGACTTCGCGCGTTCAAAGGCGGCCTCGGCATCGGTCAACTCGAAGGTCTCGGAGATGAGCGGGCGCACCTCTACATTGCCCATGCTCAAGGCCTCGAGCGCGGGACGGAATGGGCCACAGCGCGAGCCGACAACGCGCACTTCATTGACCACCGGAATGCTGAGGTCGAGCGCCGTGGGGTGGGCACTGGTCGTCTTGAGCACCACGGTACCCTCCGGCCGCACGAGTTCAAAGGCGCGCGCGAGCCCCGAAGGCGACCCGGTCGCCTCGACCACGAGATCGGCACCGCGCTCGACGGGGTCGGAGGTGAGCACGGTGTTGATCTTGAGCGCGTTGAGCTTGGCCAGCTTCCAGGCGTGCTTGCCGATGACCAGCAGGTTCTTGGTGTAGAGCGCAAGCACCTGCGCGATAAGTTGGGCCAGCTTGCCGTCACCCAGCACAATGATGCGGTCGGTCTCGAGCAAGGTGAGTTGCTCGGGTATGCGGCAGGCCGCGGCCACGGGCTCGGCAAAGACCGCCTCGTCGTCGCGCAGGCCATTGGGCACCACGTGCAGGTTCTCTTCCGGCAGCACGACGTATTCGGCAAAGGCGCCATCGCGCCCGAGAATACCCAGCACGCTGCGGTTCAGACAGTGGTGCGGCATCTCCATGCGGCAATACACGCACGCGTGGCACACGCAGTTGATCTCGCCAACGACCCGCCGCCCCACCAGCTCGCTCGTCGGCGCGGTCTCGACAATGCCCACGAACTCGTGCCCCAGAATGCCGCGGTACTTCATATACCCACGCGACAATTCGAGGTCGGTGTTGCAGATACCGGCAGTCAGCACCCGGATCAGCGCTTCACCGGGCCCGGGCATGGGCGGCGGCGCCTGCACCAGTTGCACGCCATCCTCGCAGCGCAAGGCGCGCATGCGGCTTTCTCCTTCCCTGCAGCACCCCGGCCCCACCTAGCGCTGGCGGTAGCCCAGGTCCTCCATGTCCATCTTCCACTTGAGTTTACGCGCGCGCGTCGCCAGCTTCACGGAACCTATCTGACTGACGCGAACGGGGCGCACACCGCAAAATTCGAGGGTCATGCCCTTCATCATGTGAATGCCGGGACTCTGGTACAGAAGCCGCAGGATGAGTGGCGGACCGTCGCTGGTGATGATGAGCCGCGCCGAACGCCCTTTCAGCAGGCCGTCCCACATGAGGCTCTCGTCGCCGTGAAACTGAAAGCCAAAGCCCGGCACGAACACGCGGTCGAGAAAGCCCTTCAAGAGCGCGGGCATGCTGCCCCACCACAGCGGATACACGAATACCAGATGCTGGGCCCAGGTGATATCGGCCTGCGCACGCTGCAAGCCCGGTTCGAGCGGCTGTACTTCCTTGTAGCCCTTGTGCAGCACCGGGTCGAACGCGAGCGCACCTAAGTCGATACGGCGCAAGGGTGCACCCGCCTGCTGCACCCCGGAGGCGTAGTAGTTGGCCAGCGCCCCGCAATAGCTTTCACTGTCGGGGTGGCCCATGATGATGAGGGTGCGTTTACTTGTCATGCTGCCTGCTCTCGTACCGCGTGCCACTTCGAGATTTTCGGCATCTTAGCAGGCTGCGCAGCAGGGCTGCATCCCGCCGGGCCTATCCGCCCAGCAACGCACGCACGCGCCCGCGCAGCGCCGGCAACACCTCCGCATCGAACCAGGGGTTGCGCTTGAGCCACAGGTTGTTGCGGAAGCTGGGGTGGGGCAGCGGCAGATGGACAGGCCAGTAATCGCGCCACGCGCGCACGGTCTCGGTCAGGTTGGCCTTCTGCCGCGCACCCAGGTGGATGCGCTGCGCGTACTGCCCGGCCAGCAGGGTCAACTCAATGTTGGGCAAGAGCGCGACCACGCGGTCCATCCTCAGGGGTGCGCATTCCGGGCGCGGCGGATAGTCGCCGCCGCGCGGGTTGGTGCCGGGATAGCAGAAGCCCGACGGCACAATGGCGATCCGGGTCGCGTCGTAGAAGGTCTCGCGGTCGAGGTCGAGCCATTGGCGCAGGCGGTCGCCGCTGGGGTCGTTCCACGGGATACCGCTGTTGTGCACGCGGATACCGGGCGCCTGCCCCACAATGAGAATGCGCGCGGCGCTGTGTGCGCGCAGCACCGGGCGCGGGCCATGTTCGAGGTGGGGCGCACACACCGTGCACGCGCAAATCTCGGTCAGCAGCGTGTCGAGCTGGCGCTGTACGGCGGGCTCTGGTCTAGAGCTGGGCC
>CAYMLC010000122.1:0-2755 GCA_964390765.1 uncultured Nitrospirales bacterium | reverse complement strand
TGGGCCTGCGCGGCATATCGCTTCCGACGGGCACGGCGCGGCCGCGGCTTGCGCCACGTCGTGCGCGGCGGCCTAGCCGACCAGCGCGGCGCCCAGTCGTTCGTGGGCGTGCATCAGGGCGTTGGCCGTGGCCGCCCAGCCGAGGCAGGGGTCGGTCACGCTGATGCCGTACAGCAGGCCCTCGGGCGTATCGGGCAGGTCCTGACGGCCCGGCTCGAGGTTGCTCTCGAGCATGACGCCCACCAGCGACGGCGTGTCTTCCAGCCGCTGCGACACCACGTCGCGCAGCACGCTTTCCTGCAACTCGTACTGCTTGTTGCAGTTGGCATGGCTGCAATCGACCACGATGCGCGCATCGAGTCCGGCCTTCTCGAGCTGCTGCTCGGCTTCGGCCACGTGCACGCTGTCGTAGTTCGGGCCATTCGTGCCGCCGCGCAGAATAAGGTGGCCATAGGCATTGCCCGTCGTAGCGACGACGCAGGTAATGCCCTCCTGGTTGATGCCGAGAAAATGGTGCGGGCGGCGCGCCGAGACGATCGCGTTCATGGCCACCTGCAGGTTGCCGTCGGTGCTGTTCTTGTAGCCGACCGGCATCGACAGGCCGCTCGCCATCTCGCGGTGCGTCTGCGATTCTGTCGTGCGCGCGCCGATCGACGCCCAACTGATGAGGTCGCTCACGAATTGCGGCACAATCGGATCGAGCAGCTCGCTGGCGGTGGGCACCCCCATCGCGTTGATGTCGAGCAGCACCTGGCGCGCACGGCGCAGCCCGGTCTCGACGTCGTAGGTGCCGTTCAGGTGCGGGTCGTTGATGAGGCCTTTCCAGCCCACCGTCGTGCGCGGCTTCTCGAAGTATGTGCGCATGACCAGCACGATGCGGTCTTCCACCTTCTGCGCCAGCGCATGCAGGCGGCGCGCGTACTCGAGCGCGGCTTCGGTGTCGTGAATCGAGCAGGGCCCCACAATCGCCAGCAGACGCGGGTCGTTGCCGCTCAAGATGGCCTTGATACGCTCGCGCCCGCGCGTGACCGTCTCGGCGGCCTCGGGCGTGATCGGCAGTTCCTGCTTGATCGTGGCGGGCGGCACCAGCGGGGTGACGCTCTGCACGTGCACGTTATCGACGCGCAACTGTTCCATCGGGGTCATGGCGGTGGTCTCGGTTGTGCCCGGCGGCCGTCCTGCGGCGGGCCGGGCCCGGTGGGTGGTGCCCAGAAAAACAAAGGCCGCGCACGAAGGGCGGCCCCACGCCTCAAAGCATAGCATGCGCACCGGCGCTAACCAACCGGCGCATACCGGCCCGCACTAACTGGGCGGCGCAGGTGCACGCAGGGTATAGACCTGAAAGCCGAGGTAGTGCTCCTTGCGCGCGAGGTACGCCACAAGGTCCTCGCGAGCGACCGCATTCGCGTCGGTGCCCGCATGGACCAGGTCGACACCGGCGCCTGCGCCCGGCTCGGCGCCGCCGCTGCGCGGAAAGGCGAAGCCGCAGTGCAGCGCAAACAACCAGTCCACCTTGCCGATGAACACGACCAGGCTCGGCGTATCGATGGCCGCTACCGCTTCCGCGGCCCGTTCACGCGGCACATAGTCGATGGTCACCGCGCGCGGGGCAGGCGCCCCGTCTACCGGCGGGTGGCCTACCTTCTCCAGCAACACGTCGTAGCTGATGGTGCGCGTCACCTTTTCCGTCGGCACGCCCAGGCCGGTGGTGCGGTCGCTGAGCCAGGCACGGTTGTCCGGCACCCAGTCGGCAACGAAGAAGTGGTTGCGCGTCAGGAAGCCGATGTCGCCGTTGTAGCGGAGCTCCTGCAAGACCATGCGCCATTCAGACGGGGCCGCTGCCAGGGCGAGCGTCTGCTCAACAAACGTGACACAATCGACCCGCGCCAGGTCATACAGCGGGTCGGGGTCAAACGCGTCGGGGTCGCCCTCACCCAGCGGACCCCCGGCATAGGCGATGCCCAACTGCGCCTCGGCCACGAGCGCGACCCTATCCACGAAATCCGCCTCGGCCGGCAGCGACGCCATCCACGCCGCCACATCGTCCGGTGGCCAGACGACGGACGTCGCGGTCAGGGCGAGTACCTGCAACCACATTGAGAAGAACCTCCCGCGGGCAGCCTAGCAGAAGGCGCGGGCAGCCTGGCAGAAGCCGCGCGCAGCCTGGCAGAAGCCGCGGGCAGCCTGGGAGAAGGCGCGGGCAGCCGCCACCATCGCCGTACCCGCGCACCGGCCGCGAACGCGCACCGCTTCGCGCGCACATTTCCGCACGCGCACCTCACATTGCGCGAGTCATGCACCAGCTCCTCCAACCCACTCCCCCCGCTCGTCATGCCTGCGAAAGCCCCCCACTCGTCATGCCTGCGAAAGCAGGCATCTCGACCATTTCTAGCCGGTGGGGCTGACCGTCCACACCCCGCCAGCCTTCCGCAATCAACCCGCGTTTCCTCCCGTCAATCGGCGCAATCGGTGGATGCCTCCCCCGTGCTGCACGGCCGCGCCGCCCGCGTATTGGGTATTGCATCGTTTACGTGTACTAGCGCTAGACTGCGGGGGTCTTGACAGGGGGCTGAACGGCTGCGATACTGGTGAAGACATTTTCAGTGTTTCCAACCCGGAGGACGGCGGGATGGCTGCGAAGACGGACGACGGTAACGCCAAACAGAAAGCGCTCGATATCGCGGTAGCGCAACTGGAGAAGCAGTTTGGCCGGGGCACCCTGATGCGCCTGGGTGACGATAGCCTGACGCAGAAT
>CAYMLC010000121.1:0-8653 GCA_964390765.1 uncultured Nitrospirales bacterium | reverse complement strand
CCTGCACGTTGCCGAGGTAGTATTTCAGCTGGCCGGCGAACACGCCGTCGTACAACTCGAATGCCCCGACGACCCGAGCCTCAGCACGCCAGCGCTGCTGAAGGACGTGCAGCATGACCCCGTGCGCAGCACGCCGTCGCACGCCGACTTTGTGCGCATCGCGCTCGACGAGAACATCATCACCATCGTGCCGGTGGTCATGTCGGGCCGTGCCAAGGGTGTGCTTGTGAGCGGCGTGCTCGACCATCAGCTGCGCGAAGTGGAAGTCGAGTGCAAGCCGCTCGACGTGCCGGAGAAGATTGAGGCCGACATCACCAACCTCGGTCTCAACGAAAACCTGCACGTATCCGACCTGAAGGCGCCCGAAGGGGTGCGCATTGTTACGGCCAGCACGCGCGCCGTGGCCACCATCCTGCAATCGCGCCTCACACGTCTGGCCGATGCCCAGGCCAAGACGGACGGGGAAGCGGCACCCGAGGGCGAGTAGGCCAGCCTTCGCGCGGCCAGCAGCCTGAGGCGCGCGGCGCATGAAGCTGATTGTGGGCCTGGGTAACCCCGGCGCGCGCTATCGCGGCACGCGGCACAACGTCGGGTTCGTGGTGCTCGACCAGTTGGCCGCACACCTGGGCGTGGCACTGGACCGCGAAAAGCACCAGGGCCGTTTTGCCGAGGGCGCCCATGCGGGCGAGCGCGTGCTGCTGGTGCAGCCGCAGACCTACATGAACCGCAGTGGCGATTGTGTGGCCCAGCTGGCGCGAAACAAGGCGCCCCACCTGGGCGATATCGCCGTGGTCGTGGATGACATCCACTTGCCGCTGGGCCGCCTGCGCATCCGCGAAGGCGGCAGCGCGGGCGGACACAACGGGCTCAAGTCGCTCATCGAACGGCTCGGTGGCGACGGGTTTGTGCGAGTACGCATGGGCGTGGGCAATAAGGCGGCCGGGCAGGACCTGGCCGAGCACGTGTTGGCGCGATTCCGCCCGGAGGAGCAGGCCGACGTCGACGACATGGTAGAGCGGGCCCTGGCGGCCTGCCTCTTGTGGGTGGAGCAGGGCACCGAGGCGGCAATGAACGCCTACAACCGCGCGGGGCGCAGGGCGGAAGGGACATGAAGCACACCATCAGCGTACTGGTCGAGAACCACTTTGGCGTTTTGGCCAGGGTTTCGGGGCTGTTCAGCACCCGGGGCTACAACATCGATTCCTTGTGCGTGGGCACCACCGACAACCCCGACGTGTCGCGCATGACAGTGGTGGTCACGGGTGAGGACAAGGTGATTGCGCAGATCATGCGGCAGCTCGAGAAGCTGGTCGAGGTGATCGAAGTGGCCGACCTCACCGAGCGCGCCTACGTCTCGCGCGAACTGGTCATGCTCAAGGTCACGGCCGCCCCCGAGCGCCGCGCCGAGATTATCGAGATTGCCAACATCTTCCGGGCCAAGACTGTCGACCTGGGTGCCGCGTCGCTGGTGATCGAATGCACGGGCAACGCCGACAAGATTGCGGCGTTCATCGACACGATGCGCCCCTACGCCATTCAGGAACTGGTGCGCACCGGGCTCATCGCCATCGAGCGCGCACCAAAGTCCTGAGGCGGCCCCGCGCGTTCGACACACGCCGCGCGGCGCGCTATCCTGTGAGGTTGCAACCCTACTCCGGCCATAAGGAAGCGCAACCTTGAAAAACCTACTCGAGCTGCAGCGGCTCGACCTGGCCATAGAAAAGTTGAAAGAACGCGAGTTGGCGATTCCGAAGCAGAAGGAAAAGTACGCCACCCAGCGCGCGCGCCTGGAAGAAGAGCTGGCGGCCAGCGAAGGCCGCCCGAAGGCACTGCAACTCGAACAGCGCCAGTGCGAGGGCGACATCGAGCAGGCGCAGGAGAAGATCAAGAAGTACGAGGGCCAGTTGCCCAGCATCAAGAAGAACGAGGAGTACACGGCGCTGCTGCACGAGATCGACGAAGTGAAGCGGCAGATCGGGCAGAAGGAAGAGCGCATCCTCAACATCATGATGGAGCTCGACGAGGCGCGCGCGACCGTCGAGGAAGACCGCACGCGCATCAAGCAGGAAGAGGCCGGCATTGACGCGGAGTGCGCCAAGATCGACGCGGAGCTGGCGGAGACTGTGAAGGAGCGCAAGGCGCTCGAAGCGGAGCGCGAGCCGGTGGTCGAGCAAGTCGACCCCACGATGCTTAGCCGCTACCGCCGGATTCGCAAGTCCAAGGGCGGCGGCGTGGCCATCGCCCCGCTGGACGACGAAGTCTGTGGCGCATGCCACATGAAAGTGACGGCGCAGGTGGTCAACGAGATTCTGGGCGGCAGCATCCACCCCTGCGCATACTGCGGCGTGATTCTATACGACCCGGGTAGCCTGGCCGACGAGTCCGCTGTCGCCTCCAGCTAGCCCATGGCCTTCTACAAACGCAAACCCCTCGCCGCCATGCGCCGCTCCAATGTGCCGGATGGCCTCTGGGTCAAGTGCCCCGCCTGTAAACAGCTCGACTACCGCAGCGAACTGGAAGTCAAGCTGCGGGTCTGCACGCATTGCGGCTATCACCACCGCATCGGCGCGCGCACGCGCATCGCGATGCTGGTCGACCCCGCCACCTTTGAGGAGACGCACACCGGTCTGCGGTCCGGCGACCCACTCGACTTCTCCGTGGGCGAAGACCGCTACACCCAGCGCGTGGCGCGCGCGCAGCAGGCGACCCAACTGGAAGACGCCCTGGTGACCGGTACCGCGGAGATTGAGGGCACCCCGCTGGCCCTCGGTGTGATGGACCCCAACTTTATGATGGCCAGCATGGGCGGCGCCGTGGGCGAGCGCTTCTGCCGGTTCGCCGAAGACGCGATCCAAGCGCGCCTGCCGGTGGTGGTCTTCGCCGCCAGTGGCGGCGCGCGCATGCAAGAGGGCATCCTGGCGCTGATGCAGATGGCCAAGACCGCCGAGGCGGTGCGCGCGCTCAACGCCGCTGCCGTGCCCTATGTCGTGGTCATGACTGACCCCACCTCCGGCGGCGTATTCGCCAGCTTCGCGAGCCTCGGCGACATGACCTTCGCGGAGCCTGGCGCCTACATCGGTTTTGCCGGGGCGCGTCTGATCGAAGGGGCGCTCGGGGTGAAGCTGCCGCCCGGTTTCCAGCGCGCCGAGTACCAGTTCGAGAACGGCTTCGTCGACCGCATCGTGCCGCGTGCCGAGATGCGCCCGTTCCTCGGCCGCCTGCTGCGCTACATCGCGCCGGCGCCCGCCGCATGAGCGTCGCCGCCGCCGAAGCCGCCCGCACCTATCTCTTCAGCCTGGTGATGCACGGCATCAAGCTGGGGCTCGACAACATCCACACGCTGCTCGAGGCCCTCGACGGCCCGCACCTGCGCCACCCCATCGTGCACGTGGCGGGCACGAACGGCAAGGGCAGCGTATTGGCCGTGCTCGACGCGTGCCTGCGTACCGCCGGCTATCGCACGGCCCGCTTCACCAGCCCGCACCTCGTCGACATTACCGAGCGCTTTCTGCTGAACGGTGTGCCCATGCCCGAGGCGGACCTGGTGTCGACAACGGCCCGTGTGCGCAGCGCGGCCGAACGCCTGCCGCATTCGCCTACCTTCTTTGAAGTCAACACCGCCATGCCCTTCGACTGGTTCGCGCGTTGCGATATCGATGTCGCGCTGATCGAGGTGGGCATGGGTGGCCGGCTCGACTCGACAAATGTCGTCGAACCGGTGGCGACAGCCATTACCAATATCGACTTCGACCACATGGAGCACCTCGGTGATACGCTGGCCAAGATCGGGGGCGAGAAGGCCGGCATCATCAAGCCCGGGGTGCCGGTGGTCGTGGCCGAGACCAAGCCCGAGGCCCAGCGGGTGATCCTGGCGCGCGCACAAGAACAGGGGGCGCCCGCCATCACGCTCGGTACCGACTACGCGTTTACCTGCCAGCCGCGTGAGAGCGGGCCGGTGCAGCGTTTCGACATGACCTATGCCGCCGGCGATACGACGCTCGGCCCGATGACGCTGGGTCTTGCCGGCGCGCACCAGGGGGAGAACGCCGCCACGGCCATTACCCTTGCGCGTTGCTTGCGCGCACAGTTTCCCGCGCTCGACGATGCCGCCATCACGCAGGGCGTCGCCCAGGCCGCGTGGCCTGGCCGACTGCATGTGGCCCAGAACGCCCCGCCGGTCGTGCTGGACATCGCGCACAACCCCGCCGGCAGCGCGCGCGTGGCGGCTTCGGTGCCGCCCAGTGTCGTGCTGTTCGGCGTTTCGAGCGATAAAGACGCGCGTGCCATGTTGCGCACGTTGCGGCCTGTCGTCAGCCAGTTGTTCCTGGCGCCATTCCGCGGCAAGCGTGCGCTGCCGGGCGATGCGCTCGCTGCGCTGGCCCAAGAACAGGGCTACACGTTCACTGTCTTCGACAACGTGGACGACGCACTCGGCGCCGGACTGGCCCGCGCCCGGCAGGACTGCCCCCTGCTTGTCACCGGCAGCATCTATCTGGTGGGCGAGGCCTACGCTGCGCTGTCGCGCCTGAGCGGCCGCGCGTTGTTGCGCTTCTAAGGGGCCAGGGCGCGGCGTGTGTGTGGCCGCGCACCGGAGTTTTCGGGTCTACGCCCCGCTCTTTTCTGAATTTTTTTCGCGCAACCCGGGGTTTTGTTGTGTCTCAGTCCTGGCGTTTTGTACGTAAGTCTATACCCCAGAAATGCTTGTGCTCTTGATGCCCCGCCGCAAAAAAATTCCTGCCACCGCTAAAGTTCCCGCTCAAGTTGCCGATAAATCTATCGGTTAACCCGGAATGGGTACTAACGCCAAGCTGAAAAACAGGGTTGCAGGCAAGGATGCCCGCACCGCCCGCTTCAAGGAGGAAGCCGCAGCACGCGCGGGGTATGCACCCGCTCGCGTGCCTGGAACGCAGGCCGCGTTGGCAGTTGAATCGCGTCAGGATCCAGTTCTTCGTGGGACCATTGCCGGGCCGGGACGCCCGGCGGCGGTCCATGCAGGCCGGCCCGACCAGGTGCTCGACGGGATGGGACCCCGGAAGGCGCCGGGCCAGCACTGCGACACGGGCCCTGACAGGGACGCCAAAGGGACGGCGCCATACAGAAGCCAAGGGGCTTTGCGCCTGAGCAGGGACGCTCGGGTAGAAGTGGCGCCCGCCGCGCAGGGACGCGCGGTAACCATCACTCATGGAGGAAAGAACGATGGTACTTCGGATCAATACCAACATTTCGGCGATCAATACGGCGCGTCAGTTGCGCCGTTCGACCCAAGAGCTGAATGGTTCGCTTGAACGCCTGTCGAGCGGTTTGCGGATTAACCGCGCCGCCGACGACGCCGCGGGCCTGGCTATCGCCGAAGGGTTCCGTTCGCAGGTGCGGGGCACGCAAGTGGCCCAGCGGAACTCGCAGGATGGGGTGAGCCTCGTACAGACCGCCGAAGGCGCGCTGAGCGAGACGACGAACATTCTGCAGCGTATCCGCGAGCTGGCCGTACAGTCGGCCAACGGCACGCAAAGCACGGAAAACCGGGCTGCCCTCAACACCGAGGTGCAGCAGCTCCTGGCGCAGGTGGACGACATCGCGCTGGATACCGACTTCAATGGTATCCGCGTGCTGAGCGCCGCCCAGACCGTCACGCTTCAGGCGGGCTCATTTACCAGCCAGGTACTGGCAGTGAGTGTGACCGGCGCGAAGACCAACGACCTGGGCATCAGCACCGTCTCGGTCTCGAACGTAGTCCAGGCGGTGTCGACGATCAGCACGATCGACGTGGCGCTGCGCAGCATCAACCTGCAGCGTGGCAACCTCGGTGCCATCCAGAACCGCCTCGAATTCACCATCAACACGCTGGGAATTCAGGAGGAGAACGCCGCGGCTTCGGAGAGCGCGATTCGTGACGCCGACATTGCAGCGGAAACGGTGGCCTTCACACGTAACCAGATTCTGGTGAGTGCGGGTACCTCGGTGCTGGCCCAGGCCAACATCGTTCCGCAGAGCGCGCTGCAGTTGCTCGGCTAATCCACGCTACCGCGGTAAGGCCCGCTTGGGACGGGTGGGCCCCCGCTGAATCGGAGCAGCCAGGAGGGCGGCTCCGAAAGTTGAACCGGCGCGACGCCTGGCCCCGGAGTGGAGGGACGCCCACTCCGGACGCCCGGGCGCCTCGTCACACACGGATGTGGGGGAAAGGGACTTTCCCCCTGGACGCCTCAAGGAGGATTAGGCTATGGGACTCCGGATCAACACCAACGTCTCGGCGATTAACGCGCAGAGGCAACTTGCCCGATCGACGTCCGAGCTCAACAAGTCGTTTGAACGGTTGAGCAGTGGCCTTCGAATCAATCGTGCTGCCGACGATGCCGCCGGCCTCGCGATTGCCGAAGGGTTCCGTGCACAGGTGCGCGGCACCCAGGTGGCGCAACGCAACTCGCAGGATGGTGTCAGCCTCGTGCAGACCGCCGAAGGCGCGCTGAGCGAGACGACCAACATCCTGCAGCGCGTGCGTGAACTGGCGGTGCAGTCGGCGAACGGCACGCAGTCGGACACGAACCGCGCGGCGCTGAACACGGAAGTGCAGCAGCTGCTGGCCCAGGTGGACGACATCGCGCTGGATACCGACTTTAACGGTATCCGCGTGCTGAGTGCTGCCCAGACCGTCACGCTGCAGTCGGGCGCCTTCACCAGCCAGGTGCTGGCGGTCACCGTGAGCGGCGCCAAGAGCAGCGACCTCGGCGTGAGCACGGTCAGCGTGTCCAACGTGAACCAGGCCGTCTCGACGATCAGCACGATCGACGTGGCGCTGCGCAGCGTGAACACGCAACGGGCGACCTTCGGTGCCCTGCAGAATCGTCTCGAATTCACCATCAACACACTGGCTATCCAGGAAGAGAACGCCGCCGCTTCGGAGAGCGCTATCCGTGATGCGGATATCGCGCAAGAGACGGTGACCTTTACCCGGAACCAGATTCTGGTCAGCGCCGGTACGTCGGTACTGGCCCAGGCCAACATCGTGCCGCAGACCGCGCTACAGCTTCTCGGCTAATCCCGAAGGCTACGCGCGTCAGTTGAAAACAGCAATCTTCGCGTCCCCGGCCGATAACCCGGCCGGGGGCGCGGCCAACCACTACGAAAGGAGGTGATAGCGACGGGTGGCTCCGGGCCGCGGACTAGGGACGACCGCCGGTCCGGTATAGCAGAGTCCGTCTATGAAAACGTTCGGTTCGCACCGGGCACAGGGACATGCCCGGGCCATGCGATCAAGGAGGTAAGGTTATGGGACTGCGAATCAACACCAATGTCGCTGCGATCAATGCGCAGCGCAACCTGGCCAGTTCGAGCCAGGCGCTCAACCGCAATCTGGAGCGCCTTTCGAGTGGGCTTCGCATTAACCGCGCACGTGACGATGCGGCCGGTCTCGCTATCTCCGAGGGGTTTACCTCGCAGATTCGGGGCGCGCAGCAGTCGCAGCGCAATGTGCAGGATGGCATCAGTCTCGTGCAGACCGCGGAGGGCTCGCTCAGCGAGACCACCAATATCCTGCAGCGTGTCCGCGAGTTGGCCGTGCAATCTTCAAACGGCACACAATCGGACAGCAACCGCGCGGCGCTGAACACCGAAGTGCAGCAGTTGCTCGCCCAGGTGGACGACATCGCGCTGGATACCAACTTCAACGGCATCAATGTGCTCAGCGCGGCACAGACGGTCACGCTGCAGGCCGGCGCCAACACCAGCCAGGTGCTGGCGGTGACGGTGACTGGCGCCAAGAGCAACGACCTTGGCGTGAGCACGGTCAGCGTGTCCAACGTGAACCAGGCCGTCTCGGCGATCAGTACGATCGACGTGGCGCTGCGCAGCGTGAACACACAGCGTGCGACCTTCGGTGCCTTCCAGAACCGTCTCGAGTTCACCGTGAACACCTTGGCGATTCAGGAAGAGAACGCGCAGGCCTCGCGTAGCGCCATCCGCGATCTGGATGTAGCAAGCGAAACCGTCGACTTCACGCGGAACCAGATCCTCGTGAGTGCGGGCACCAGTGTGTTGGCCCAGGCCAACGTGGTGCCGCAGACCGCGTTGACGCTGCTGGGCTAAGGCCTTGCCGCGATGGTGTGGCGCCGCGTGTGCCACGCCGGAAGTTGGGTCTCGTTTGTCTGGAGACGGGCGGTGGCGGGTCCAGTGGACCTGGGCCGCCGCCCGGCCAGCGCAACTGGGAGGCGCTGCCATGCGCGTCGAGAATATTGCGGCCTCGGACTTTGCGGTCCAGGCCGCGGCTCGGCTGGCGCGCGATTCTGCGCCTGCAGCGCGCACCGAAACGGGTGGCCCCGCGCCCAATGGCAACGGGCCGCCTGTAAACGATGTGCGTGCGGCGCGGCCGGTCGAGCCGGTCGCAGAAGAAGGTACTGCTCGGGCGCCGTCGGCTTCATCGCTGGCGGCGGTTCGTCCGCGCTTTGATGTTGACCAGGCGACTGAACGCCTCGTCGCCGAGATCGTGGACGAGAATAATGAGGTCATCAAGCAGATTCCGCCGCAGGAACTGCTCGATGCGGTGGCTCGCTTTCGCCGGCTGCAATCGCTGCTGTTCGACGAAAGCGTCTGAACGGGCCGCCGCATCCGCATCGCCCTCGCTGGCCACAGCCGGCGGGGGCGTTTTGCATTTGCGTCAGGG
>CAYMLC010000120.1:0-8653 GCA_964390765.1 uncultured Nitrospirales bacterium | reverse complement strand
GGCCGCGCGGGCCAGCGTGTGCAGCCGCCGCAGTCCGTCGGCCTCGGCGCTGCCCAGCGCATGGCGCAGCCCCGGTGGCGCGCCTGTGGCCTGGGCACTGTGCCACGCCTGGGTGAGCACGCGGCGCAGCCGGGCATAGGGTGCACGCCGGCGGCAGGCCCACACGTAGAGTGGCAGCGGCAGGGGCGGCGTGCCGGTGTTGTGGGTGCACCAGGCGGCCCACAGGTGCACCGGGCCCTGCGCACCGAGCGCCTGCAAGAGCGCTGCGTGCTCGGGTGAATCGCCGGGGGCGTTGCTGTCGGCCACCATGGCGACCCCAATGCCCGGTACCAGCCGGGTTTCGGCCAGCGCAAAGGCGTCGAGCGCGGGCAGCAGGGCGGCGTCGTGTTCGCCCGCGGCGAGTTCGGCCGCGGCGCCGGGCGCTTCGCGCCAGCGCACAGCTACCTGCTCGTGCGTGGTCAGCGGTGCGGTGAGCGCGTGCAGGTGCGCACGGTCGAGCAGGGCCAGCCGCAGCGGCGCGCCGTCTGGCATGCCGGCGAAGTGGGTAATCATGCCTGCCATTCGCGGGTTGTCGCACTCACGGTGGCCATGCTACAAGCGAATCGCGCCGGCGGCCAAGCGCGGCGCGTCGCCGCCCCGGGGTCACACGCATGCTGTTCAGTCACCGTGAACTCACGCAACGCATGGCGCAGGTGCGTCTGCTCGTCCTCGATGTCGACGGCACCCTGACCGACGGCAACATCTGGTTCGACGGTGAAGGCCGCCCCTTTCGCGCGCTGTATTGCCACGACGGCGCCGGCCTTACCCTGTGGCGGCTGGCCGGGCACCAGGCCGCCCTGGTCTCGGGGCTGGGCAGTGCCGCGGCCGAGGCCATACGCGAACAGTGGGACCTGATGGACGTGTGCAGCGACGTGAAGGACAAGGTGCGCGCCGTCGACGAGTTGGCCGGCCGCGCTTGTTGCACGCGTGCGCAGACGGCCTATGTGGGCGACGACATCATCGACCGCAATGTGATGCGCGCCGTGGGGTTGGCGGTGGCGGTGCGCGATGCCGTGCCGCAGATCCGCAACGAGGCGCACTGGGTGACCGAGGCCCCCGGCGGGCGGGGTGCTGTGCGCGAAGTGGTCGAGCGTCTGCTCGATGCGCAGGGTATCCTGGAGGCGACCATCGAGCGCTATTGCGCGCGGACCGACCACGGGCAATAGCCCGGTGCCCGGCCCACTGCCCGCCGCCTTTGCCCCGGGGGCTCAAGTCCCATGGCGCGGGGGCCGATAACCGTAGCAAGCCGGCCGGGGCCGGCCCGCCAGCGGGGAAGACCATGGATTTGTATGGATTGACCGGCGGCATCGCGAGTGGCAAGACGGCGGCGGCCCGCCTTTTCGAAAAGCACGGCCTGGCGACGATCGACGCCGACCGCGTAGGCCACGAGGTGATCGGCCCGGGCGGTGCGGCCGCGGCGGCGGTGGTCGATGCATTCGGCGAATTCGTGACAACCGAGGGCGCGATTGACCGCGAGAAACTGGGCGCGCGCGTCTTCGACGACCCGGCCGCCTTGCAGCGGCTGAACGCGCTGACCCACCCGGTGATCTTTGCGGAGATCGGGCGGCGTTGTCAGCACCTGGCGGAAGCCGGGCATGCGTGCGTGCTGATCGATGCCGCGCTGCTGGCCGAGGGTGGCCAGCGCGAAGCTTTCCTGGCCGGGCTCATCGTGGTGCATTGCCCGGCGGCCGAACGGCTGCGCCGCCTGGTGGAAGACCGGGGCATGCCACGCGAAGATGCCGAGCGGCGCCTGGCCGCGCAGAGCGACCCCGCGCGGAAGGAAGCCCTGGCGGATTGGGTTATTGATAACAGCGGCACGGTCGCCGAACTCGAACGCGAGGTGGCCGCCGTGGCCGGGGAGATCAAGGCACGCTATGCAGCCGCTTGAGTTGATGGCCTGCTCTGAATGCGGGAAGCTGATCGGCCGCCCCAGCCGGCCGGGCACGTGCCGCGCGTGCGCCGGCGAAGAAGATGTGCGCCCGCTGTGGCTGCACCTGCCGGAAGAGCCGGAAGCGCGCGACCCGGAGAAGCCGCGCCTAGAAGGAGACCTGCGCGACAGCCTGTGCCCGCGCTGCGGCAAGATTGGGCTGGTCGACCGCTCGGGCACCTGCGTCAAGTGTAAGGCCGAACTGCTGGAGGCCTTCACCGCGGCGACCGAGGCCCTGGCCCCGCTGACCCAGCAAGTTGACCTGTCGGAGCGTGGACGCGCGGTGCGGATGGCCTTCGACGCCAAGCGTGCCCGCACCGCCAACCGGCGCACCGGTGGGCCCCTGACGCTTCGGGTGCGCTGACCGTGGCCGCGGTCGCGGCAGACCTCTTCCTGATCTCGCGTGGTACCGAGTGGCAGCCCGTGGTCGATGTGTCGCTCCGTACGCTGGCACAAGTGGGCGAGTTACGCTGAGCGCGTCGGGGCCGGCGCGTGGGCGGGCAGGATGCCGCTTCGGTTGCCTTCGCCTGGCCGCCGATCCGGTGTGCTATAGTCCGCGTCGCGCATGAAGAAGTACTTTCAGATAGCCTTCGGACTCGCCATCAGCCTCTTTCTTCTTTGGTGGGTGTTTCGCGATACCCAATGGCGGGAGGTGGGCCAGGCGCTGGCCAACATGCACTGGGGCTACGGGCTGGTGGGCCTGGGCCTCATCATCACTTCGTTCTTCACCCGTACCAAGCGGTGGTCCTACATCGTGCGGACGGCGGGCCCGGTGCCATTCAGCACGCTGTTTCACGCGACGCAGATTGGTTTTCTCGCGAACTTCACGCTGCCGCTGCGGGCAGGTGAACCGATTCGCGCGCTGGCGTTGTCGCTGCGCACCACGATTCCGTTTACCAAGAGCTTTGCCTTCGTAGCGCTGGACCGCGTGACCGACGTGTTCTCGCTGGTCATCGTGCTGGTACTGAGCCTGGTCTTCTTCCGGCCGACCGACCCCATCCCCCTGCCGGCCAGTATTTCTTCGGAGCCGCTGTCGCCCGAAATGATGCAGCGTGGCGCCACGGTACTGGCGGTCGCGATTGTGGTGGCTTTCGCCGGGCTGATGCTCGTGTTCATGCAGCAGCAGCGCTTCTTGCGGCTGTCCGATTGTATACTGCGGCCCATCTCGAAGACGCTCGCCGAGAAGGTGCACGTGTGGTTCTCGCACTTCGCCGAGGGCTTGACCATCCTGCGCCACCCGATGCTGCTGGCCCTGTCGCTCGCCTGGTCGCTGCCCACCTGGGGGCTGGGCATGCTGGGCATGGCCGCGCTCATGTGGGCCTTCGATGTCGCGTTTCCGTGGTACGCGCCGATTGTCATCCAGTCGACCTTGGCGATTGTGATCAGCCTGCCGGGCGCGCCCGGCTTTGTGGGCCAGTTCCACGCGGGCATTGTGGCCGGGCTCATCGCCACCGTGCCCGCCATGAGCGACAGCATGATGGATACCATCGCGATTGTGGCGCACCTGGCCAACATGCTGCCGGTAGTGCTGATCGGGCTGTACAGCCTGCAGGTCGAGGGGGTGGGGCTGCTGGCGTTGCGGCGTGAGAGTGAAGAGCAGGCCGAGGCGTTGGAGCAGCAGCTGGAGGCTGAGGTGGAACAGGAGTGGGCGGCGGATGAGGCGGAGCAATCGCCCGGGCAGGGCGGCTGACCGCACCCGGTGGAAAGCGAACGCGCCCGGCCGAGGGGGAGAGGAAGCCGGACGAGTTCGGGGTGGAAGGGGGGTTATTCGGCCGAGGTCTCGGGGTCGCCGAATGGCCCGCCCTGGGGGCCGCATTCGCCGCGTGTCAGGTACCCATCGCCATCGCAGTCGCGCGCGGCAAACTTTGCGTCGTCCATGTGCGGCAGGCCATTGGCCTCTTCACGGCTCACCCGCCCGTCGCCGTCGGCATCCATGCGCATCAGGTTCCAACCGCCTTCGCCCGTGCGTCCGTCGGGCACAGGGCGCGCGGCGGCGCCGGCATCATCAGCCGATAGCTTGCCGTCGCCGTTGCGGTCGGCCCGGTCAAAGGTGGCGCGCGGGAAGCCCGGCTTTACCGCTTGTACTTCTTCGTAGGTGGCGGCGCCATCTTCATCGGCATCGGCCTGTCGCACCAACCGCATCACACCCGGATAACCGGCGCCACCCGCGCCGCGCCCGGCCGCGCGGCCACCAGCTGCGCCGCGCTGTGCGGCGCCACCCTTGCGTTGCCGGTCGGCCCCTCCCAGCATGCCGTCGCCGTTGCGGTCCATCTGCCGGAAGCGGTTCGCCCCGGGGTTGGGAAAGGCCGTCATAAACTCTTCCAGCGACAGCTGCATATCGCCGTTGGTATCGGCGGCGAGGAAGCGCTCGCGCAACTGGGCACGGCGCTGCATGCCCGCGTTGCGATTGCCGCCCTGGCGCTGCAGTGCGGTGCGCGCTTCGTCGCGCGAGAGTTCCCCGTTGCCGTCCGTATCCGCCAGCGCGAAGCGTTCCGGCGTCAGGTTGGGGGCGATGGTCTGCAACTCCTCCAGGGTCAGCGTGCCGCTTTGGTCGATGTCGGCCCGCTGCCAGAACTGTTGCCCCGCCGCACGGTTGCCCGCGCGATTGCTGCCGGCACGATTGCCGCCCGCGCGATTGCCGCCTGCGCGATTGCCGCCCGCGCGTGCAGCGGGCGGTACGTTGGCCGGCGTTTCCATCTCTGCGACCGGTTCCGGCTTGGTGGTGGTGCCCTTGTCGGCGCTGCCTGCCTGGGCCAGTGCCGTGCCGGCGGCCAAGAGCAGTGCCATGGCCAAGGGCGTCAGGAGGCGGATGTTTATGTGGCGTGTCATGTAAAGCATCGTGTCTTTCCTTCTGCCGCGGCAATGCCTACCGTGGCGTTCCTGTGTCCCACTTTCTTTAACCCGGGTTGGCGGCGTGCGTTCCGGCCGCGGTTTGCGCCGCTCGGCGCGGCTTCCGTACCGTAGTGCGCGCCATGGATACCGTCCCCCCACCCGATCTGCGCGACGCCCTCGACGAACGCGAGCGCGCCTTGCTGAGTCCGCACGCCTGCCGCGCCGCCGAGACGCGCGGGCGCGAACGCGAAGAAGCGCCGCACGCCTATCGCACGGAGTTTCAGCGCGACCGCGACCGCATCCTGCACAGCAAGGCTTTCCGCCGCCTGAAGCAGAAGACCCAGGTGTTTCTGGCGCCCTTCGGCGACCATTTCCGCACGCGGCTGACGCATACGCTCGAGGTGGCGCAGATTGCACGCACGGCGGCGCGGGCGCTGCGGCTGAACGAAGACCTGGTCGAGGCGATTGCCCTGGGCCACGACCTGGGCCACACGCCGTTCGGGCACGCGGGCGAGGCGGTGCTGAACGAGCGCCACTCGCGCGGGTTCCGTCACGACCGGCAGAGCCTGCGCGTGGTCGAGGTGCTGGAAGTGCGCGCCAGCGGGCGCGGCCTCAACCTGTGCTGGGAAGTGCGCGACGGTATCCGCTACCACTCCGAGGGCAAGGCGATGCTGTTCGGGCGTGCCGCACCGGGGCCCAACACGCTCGAGGGAGCGGTGGTTGCCATCTGCGACGCCATTGCCTACATCAGCCACGATATCGACGACGCCATCTATGCCGGGGCGCTGAACGAGGCCGACCTGCCGCAGGGCGCGCTGCGGGCGCTGGGCGACCGTACCTCGGCCCGGCTCGACCGCATGGTCGGCGGACTGATCGCCGGGTCGGGCGAGGGCGAGGTTGCGGTCGCACCCGATGTGCTGGAGCCGATGCTGGCGTTGCGCCATTTCATGTACACCGAGGTCTACCCGAAGGGCGTGCTGGCCGCCGAGATTGAAAAGGCGAAGGGCATCCTTCGTGCGCTCTACGACTACCTGCTCGAACATCCGGTGGACGAGATTCTGCATGAAGGTGCACCCGACGCCGACCACGAACAGCGCACCGTGGACTTCGTGGCGGGCATGACCGACCCCTACGCGCTTGAGTTGTACGAGCGGCACCTGATGCCGCGGCCGCGGCGCTTCTAGCCGGGGGGGCGGCGCTTCGGGCCGGCGAGCCTGCACCGGCGCGGCATGCACGGCGGGCGTCGCGTGTTGTCTGTGCCGGTCCAGCCGAAGGAGGGCGACGTTGTGTCCATTGCTATTGTCGACGACCCGATTGACTTTTTCGCAGAATGGTACAAAGAGGCCGAAGACCACCCCGGCATCGACGACCACACCGCCGTGGCGCTGGCCACGGCGGACGCCGAAGGCCGGCCCGATGTGCGCATGGTGCTACTGAAAGGCTTCGACCAGCACGGCTTCGTCTTCTATACCAACCTCGAGAGTGTGAAGGGCCAGCAGTTGGCCGCCACGCCCCATGCGGCGCTGTGCTTTTACTGGATGCCCATGGAGCGGCAGGTGCGCGTGCGCGGTCCGGTCGCGCCGGTGCCGGATGAAGAGGCGGACGCCTACTACCACTCGCGGCCGCGGCAGAGCCAGATTGGCGCGTGGGCCAGCAAGCAGTCGCAGGTACTGGAAGGGCGCTTCGAGCTGGAGCGGCGCGTGGCCCAGGTGGCGGCCAAGCACCCCTTCGGCGAGATCCCGCGGCCGCCCTTCTGGAGCGGCTTTCGCATTGCGCCCGAGCGCATCGAATTCTGGAAAGGGCACCGGTTCCGGCTGCACGACCGCATCGAATACCGTCGCGATGGAGGGCAGTGGTCGGCGCGCTACCTGTTTCCGTAGCCGGGAAGTGCGCTGACGCGCGGTCACCGAACTGCGTATTCTGCGAAAGCGGCCTGGCATTGCGCTGGGTACACAGCTGCTCGTACAATGCCGTTAACGACCGTTAGGTAAGGCGTGTCGTTTCAGCATCAAGAGGGCCACCCATGTGCGCTGCCGTTCCCGATAAGACACCGGTCAACGCGGCCGAGACCAAGCTGCTCGAGTCGGCGCTGCGCCTGTTCTCGCAGAAGGGCTATGAAGGCACCAGTATCCGCGAGATCATCGAGGGCGCCGGCGTCACGCGTCCGGTATTGTATTACTACTTTGCCAACAAAGAGGCCCTGTTCCTGCGGCTTGTCGAGGATGTGTTTACGGAATACACCGCCACGATCGAGCAAGTGCTGGCGGAAGAGACCACCTGCCGCGACCGGCTGAGCGCGGTCATCTGCAACGCGTTCGGCATTGTCGAGGAGAACCTCGAGGCGGTGCGGCTGATTCTGCAGGTCTTCTTTTCGCCACCGGGGCAGGGGCCGCCGCTGGATAAGAACCGCCTCGCGCACAAGCGCTTTCGCCTGATCGAAGAGATTATGGCCGATGGGTTGGAGCGCGGCGAATTGTCGGGCGGCGATGCACAGAGCCTGGCGCTGGTTTTTGTCGGCATCATGGACATGCATATCATGGCGAAGAGTAATCGCCCCGAGACCCGGCTGAGCCAGGCCTATGGTGAAGGGCTGGTAGACTTGTTTCTCAGCGGCGCGGGCCCCGAGGGTAAGCTGGCGACCGCGCTGACATCGCCATATCGTTTCTAACGCAGCAGTAGTTTTGCGCGTGCACACACGGGGCGCGCCGCGGGCCGGGCGCTGCGCAACCAGGCCTCTAGGGAAACCGCCGTCATGATTCGCATCCTCGTTGGGCTCACCTTGTGTCTGCTCATTCTGGCAGGCGGGGTGGGCGTGGTCTGGGCTGCCTATGCCACGCGCCCGGAACAGCCGGCCGATGCCGGGGCCGAGGCCCCCGCCACGAACGTACGCATCGAGCCGTTGCAGCCCGAGCGCCTGGAAGACCTGCTGACCCTCAATGGGCACCTGGCCCCATGGGAAGAGGTGGTGATCAGTGCCGAGGTAAGCGGCAGCATTACGTCGCAGGCGGTGCAGGAAGGTGACCGCGTGTCGGCGGGCGATGTGCTGTTGCGTATCGACACGGCCCGGTACGAGGCGGAGCTGGCTTCGGCCGAGGCGCGTGCGCGCGCCGCCCAGCGTGAGTTCGGGCGGCAGAGCGGCCTGCGCGAGCGGGGCGTGGCCAGCGAACAGGACCGCGACCGCGCGGCCACGGATGTGGCGGTAACCCAGGCCGAGTTGCGCACGGCGCGCATCGACCTCGAGCAGAGCGAGGTGTTCGCGCCGTTCGACGCCGTGGTCGATACGGTTTATGTGGAAGCGGCGGAGTACGCTGCGCCGGGCGTGGAGTTGATCCGCCTGGTACAGACCGACCGCTTGAAGGCGGTGGTGGGCATACCCGAGCGCGATGTGGTGCGCTTTGACGAGGGGGACCCGGTGCGCGTGATGCATGCGGCATACCCCGACCGGAGCTTCGAGGGCACGCTTCACCATATCGCCGCGACGGCCGAAGAGGCCTCGCGTACGTTCATCACCGAGATTGAAGTGCCGAACCCGGGTGCGCTGCTGCGGCCGGGCATGGTGATTCGCGCGCAGTTGGTGCGCGACGTGTTCGAGCAGGCGATTACGGTGCCGCTGTTCGCGATCCTTTCGTTCGAGAACCAGCACTTTGTGGCGGTCGTGGAGGACGGGGTGGCCCACCTGCGCCAGGTGACGCTGGGCGACTTTCACGGCGACCGCGTGCACGTGACGCGTGGCCTGCGTGCGGGCGAAGACCTGATTGTGGTCGGCCAGCGCGACCTGCGCGACGGTGCGTCCGTCAACGTGCTGGGTACCGGCACGCCATGATCATCAGCGATACCGCCATCGACCGGCGGGTC
>CAYMLC010000119.1:1022-8656 GCA_964390765.1 uncultured Nitrospirales bacterium | reverse complement strand
GCGAAGATGGAGGAGGAGATGGCGGGGCTGAGCGACGAGGAGCGCGCGGAGTTTCTCGAATCGATGGGCGCCGAAGAGAGTGGTCTCGACCAGGTGATTCACAAGAGCTATGCGGCGCTGGGCCTCATCAGCTATTTCACCGCCGGGCCGAAAGAGGTGCGTGCGTGGACCGTGCGCGCGGGCAGCACCGCACCGCAGGCGGCCGGGGTCATCCACACCGATTTCGAGCGCGGCTTCATTCGGGCCGAGGTCATTGGCTTCGACGACTACATCGCTCAGGGGGGCGAGGCTGGCGCGAAGAGCGCAGGCGTCATGCGTGTGGAAGGGCGCGACTACATCGTGCAGGACGGCGATGTCATGCACTTCCGTTTCAACGTCTAACGCAATGCAACCCTAGGCTGGTGTAACGTATCTCTCCAGAGGGCAATCCACGGGAGATGCACACCATGCCGCCGCGCCGCACGCCGCTTCGTCTGCTCACTGTTGTCGCCATTGCCGTGGCGCTGGCCCCGTTGCTGTTTATGGCCCGCGCGCAGGCGCCGGGGCGCCCGGCCGCTGTACCGGCATTGGCGCAGGCCGAGGAAACCGCCGCCGATTCTGCCGCTGCCCCCGCCGTGCGTGTGGTGGGCCGTGTGCCATTGCCCGGCGAAGCCTGGACCGGCGAGGTGGTCGTGTTCTTTGATGCGCCGCTTGCCGATCACGCGGGCGGCATCCGCATCGAAGGGGTCGCCGGCGAGACGCGCGTGCGGGGCAATGCCCTCGTTTTCGCGCCCGAACGTGTGCCGAACCAGGGCGTGTATCGCGTCGAACTGGCGCCGCGATTCGCGAACGGTGGCCAGTTGGCCGCGGAAGCGCGCACCTTTTCCATCACCCCGCAGGTTTTCCGGGCCACGCGCCTGTTCGACGGTGGCCGCGCGCGCGACGCCTACCGCTTGGGTCTGGCGTTTTCGCATCCGGTCGACGATGCGGCCGTGCAGGACGTGCTGACGGTGCGCGATGCGAGGGGCGAAGTCGCGGGGTGGGAAGTGAAGAGCACCTCGGACGAGCGCGTGGTGCGGGTGCATGTGCCGCTCAGCGCGACGCCACCGCTGCGCGTGTCGCTGGCACCCGGTCTGCCCAGTGCCGACGGTGCCCTGCAGCGCACCGAAGTGCAGGAACTCAGCGCACAGGCGGTGGTGCTGGCCGTAGAAAGCGCAAAGCTCGAACGCGTGAACGCCGACGAGGACGAACTGGTTCTCAACTTCAACAGCCGTGTTGCGCCCGACGCCTTGCAGGCGGCGCTCTCGCTCACGCTTGAAGGCGAACCCGTACAGTACGAGGTGCTACATGCGACTGCGGCGCAAAGCCTGGGAATGCGCATCCGCCCCGCACTGCCGCCGGGTGCGCAGGTGAAGCTGCGCCTCGAACCGCTTGCGTCGCACGGCTTGGCCCGCCCGATGGAAGCGCCGTACGAGACCACCCTGACCCTCGACCTCGACGAGCTGGAACTGCAGTACGTCGGGTGGGACGGCTATGACCTGAACGGCGTCTCGCTGCGCCTGAACTTCTCGCATTCCGTGGGTGCGGCCGAGGTGGCCGAGTATCTCTCGCTCGAGCCGGAGCCTGAGGAGTGGACCGTCGAGGCCGGCGACTATTCGCGCGAAGTTTATGTGGAAGCGCCCTTCAGCACAGGCGAGACCTATACCGTGCGCGTGGCGGCCGGTCTGGTTTCGCCCGATGCGCGTGCCCGGGTGGCCACCGAGCAGCGCCGCACCAGCGCGGCGGTGCCCGAAGTTCATGCGGTCGGCTTCGGTTACGAGGGCAAGATCTTCTTTCCGCGGCGCAGCGGTTCGGCCATAGGCGTTGAAGGCCGCAACCTGCAGCAGGCGAGCATCACCGCACACCGTCTCTTTCCCACCAACCTGCCGGTCGCGCTGCACGAGTCGCGCCGTGGCACGCTGCAGCCGTATCAGGTGGAGCAGTGGGGCGCCGAAGTGCACACCACGAAGCTGGCGTTTCCGCGCCAGCCCGATACCGTGGTGACGAGCGCGCTGGACCTGGATGCGTTTCTGAAGGGGCGGCGCAAGGGCGTCTATGCGCTGACGGCCCAGGCCCAACCCAGCGGCTACGCCAACAAGCTTATCGTGTGGACGGACCTGGGGGTGCTCGCGCAATGGCAGGACGATGCCATCGCCTTGTACGTGCACGATCTTTTTACGCTCGAGCCCGTGGCCGGCGCGACGGTGACCGTGTATTCGCAGAAGAATCAGCCGCTGGTGCGCACCCAGACACGCAACGACGGCACGCTGATTGTCGACCAGCTGGATACCTATGTCGGTACACCATACGTCGCCGTGGTCGAGACGGAAGAGGACTTCACCTTCCTCGCGCTCGAAGCGGAGAGCGACGATGTGGGCGGCGATGCCGCGATGCCGCGCTACGCGCGCGACGACTACGACGCGTTCATCTATGGCGACCGCGAATTGTATCGCCCGGGCGAGACCGTGCACCTGCACTGGCTGGTGCGGCAGGCCTATGGACCCTCGGCGGGTAGCGTGCCGCTGCAACTGCAGGTGCGCAAGCCCGACGGCAGCGTGCTGGTGGAAGAGGCGGTCACCCTGAGTGCACGCGGCACGGGCGGCTTCGACCTCGACACAGCGTCGAACTATCCGACCGGCGCCTACACCGCCACGCTCGCGGCGCCGGGCGCCGAGTTGCCGGCCGGCCGCTACATCTTCAGCCTGGAAGACTTTGTGCCCGCCCGCATGCGCGCCGAAGTGAGCGCCACGCCCGCCGTGGTGCAGCCCGGCCAGGAAGTGGCCGTGCGCGTGGCGGCCGAGCATCTGTACGGCGGTGCCGCCACGGACCGGCGCGCCGAGGCCGACGTGATCCTGTCGGCGGGCACCTATACGCCACCCGGCTGGGACGGCTTCCGCTTCGAGAACAGCGACGAGAAGCCGACCGAGGTGGTGCAGTTGGGCGAGGGCACGACGGACGGCGACGGCGTGGCCGCATTCACCTATACCTATCGCGTCGACGACGCGCCCACGCAGCCGCTGCAGGCCACCATTCGCGGGCGCGTATTCGAGTTGGGTGGGCGCCCGGTGACCGCGCGCAGCGACGCGATGATTGTGCCCGCCGACACCATGCTCGGTATCGCCCTCGAGAGCAGCGCCGAGGGCGTAGCGGTGACGGTGGCCGCCGTGCGGCCCGACGGCTCGCCCGCTGGTGTGGGTGAAGTGGAGGTGGTGCTCGAGCGCGAGACCTGGCGCTATTTCGTGCGGCGGCTCGATGGCTACAACGAACCCAACTGGACCCGGACCTTTGCCGAGGTCGAGCGGCACACCGTTGCACTCAGTGAAGGACGCGGCACGCTGACCCTGCCCGCGCGCGGCTGGGGCCAATACCGTGTGCGCGTGCGCAGCGCCGAGACGCCGCTGGTCAGCGACGCGCACTTCTACGCCATGGGCGGCACCGCCCAGGTGATTGACGGTGCCCGCCCACAACTGGTGTCCCTCGAGGCCGAAGCCGAATCGGTGGCCGTGGGCGAGCAGGTGGCGGTACGCATCGGCGCGCCGTTCGATGGCCTTGCCGTGTGCGTGTTGCAGGGCGAAGGCTTCCACCGCGTGGTAACACTCCCCGTGACCGACGGCGCGGCCGTGTTGCGCTTTACCGCCGAGACCGCGCACGTGCCCGGTGTGTGGGTCAGCACGACGGTGCTGCACCAGCCGCGTTCCGGCACGGCCGAGGTCTATCCCTACAGCAGCTTTGCCACATTGCCCATCCAGGTTACACAGCCCGAGCACACCCTGCAGGTGGCGTTGCCGGCGCTGCCCGCCGAGGTGTTGCCGGCGCAGGAGCAGCGCTTCACCGTGGTCGTGTCGGACGCACAGGGGGCGCCGGTGCAGGGCGCAGTGACGCTGGCCGCGGTCGACGAGGGCATCCACCTCATTACGGGCTACGCCTCGCCCGACCCGGTGGCATGGCTCTGGCGCACACGCCGGCCCGCGCACCACCGCGCGCACTATTACGACCAGGTGGCGTACGACTTCGAGGCGCCGCCGATTGGCGGCGGCATGGCCACACGCCTCGAAGACACGCCCAACGTGGGGGAGAGCTGGATACAGCCGGTGGCCTTGTGGTCGGGCACGGTCGAGACGAATGCTGAAGGCCGCGCCGAGGTCACCTTTGCGCTGCCTGAATTCAACGGCGAACTGCGGCTGGTTGCCGTGGCCGCGACCGAGCAGGCCGTGGGCAGCACGAGCGCGCCGCTGAAGGTGCGGCGTCCCTACATCCTGCAGACGAGTCTGCCGCGTTTCGTGCGCAATAGCGATGCCTTCGAGGCGACGGCGGTGGTGCGCAACACAACGGATGAAGCGGTGCAGGCGGTCTTGACGGCATCGGCACAGGGCGACTCGCTGCAGGGAGGCGGGCGTCAGACCTTCGACCTCGCGGCGGGTGCGGAATTCTCGTGCCGCATGGCCTTCGAGGCGGGCGACCGCATTGCCGCGGCGGCGGTCGAGTGGCAATTGGAGGTACGCGACGCCGCGGGGAACGCGCTCGACAGCGTATCGTCCACGCAACCCCTTCCGGTGCAGGCAACCGCCGCATATCAGCAAGCGCGGTCTTTCCATGAAGTGGCCCCGGGGGCCAGCCGCGAGGTAAGCGCTGGCGGGTACCGCGTCGATTCGCGGCTGACCCAGACCGTGACGGTGACCGCGGACCCGCTCTGGCAATTGCGCGGCGCACTGGCGGACCTGGTCGCGTATCCCTATGGTTGTGCCGAGCAGACCACCTCGCGCTTGATGCCGCTCTTGCTCGTGCGCGAATACGAGGGGCTGGCCGGGAGCGTACTCGACGAGGCATCGAACGCCGACGCCTATCTGCGCGCGGGGATCGAGCGCCTGCTGGCGCTGCAAAACGCGAGTGGCGGTTTCGGATTCTGGCCGGGCAGCAGCACCGACGCGTATACGTCGATCTATGCGGGGCATTTCCTGGCGCTGGCGCACACCTCGCGCGCGGCCGAAGTGCCCGAAGCCGCGCTCGAATCTCTCCGCCGCTATCTGCAGAACGTGGGGACGAACTGGACCCAGGGGCCGGACGCCTCGTTCGAGCGTGCCTATGCCACGTATGTGCTCGCGCTGCTGGGCGATCCCATCGGCCTCAGCAATCTGTTGCGTTTCGATGGGCGCCCGCTCAGCGACCCCAGCCGCTATTTGCTGGCCGCGGCCGTAATCGAACAGACCAACGACACCGCACTTGCCAATCGCTTTCTCGCGGGAACGAGCGAGCGCGTGGCCGGCGGTGCGTTTGCGTCGAGCGCGCGCGATGCTGCCCTCGAGTTGATCGGCCTGGTGGGTGCGGGTGCACCGGCCGCGCGTGTGCAGCCACGGGTCGACCTCTTGCGCGAAGTGGTGCAGGCAGAACGCGCCAACACGCACGAGCGCGCGATGGCCTGCACGGCGCTGGCGCTGTACCTGCGCAACCTGCAGGAGGGCGACGGTGACGCGAGCGCGCGGATAGCGGGCCCCAGCGGCGACGCCACGCTGCGTGGCATGGAGGTTTACCGCGATACGGTATCGGGCGAAGCGGTGTCCTATACCGTGACCAACGAGGGCGGCCGCCCACTCTATGTCTACTTCGACGTGGCCGGGGTTCCATCGTCGCCGAATCTGGAAACGGTGGCCGAGGGCCTGCGCATCGAGCGGACCCTGCGAACGCTGCGTGGCGAGGCCTTGGGCGCCGATACGCCACTGGTGCAGGGGCAGAGTTATCTGGTCACGCTGACGCTCGATGTCGATGCGGTGAACCGCGAGCATGTGGTCATCGACGACCGGCTGCCCGGCGGACTGGAAGTGGAGAATCCGCGCCTGCAGGACGATGCCCTGGCGGGGCTCGACGTACTGCCTGCGACCGCGCCCGACCATGTCGAGGTGCGCGATGACCGGTTGGTGGTGGCGTACGAGCGGCTCGGTGCGGGCCGTCACCGCTTCCACTACGCGGTGCGCGCCGTTACGCCCGGGGCCTTTCAGCAGCCGGGTGTGATCGCGGAGTGTATGTACGACGCGGCGGTGCGTGCCGCGCAACCGGCCGCGCGCGTGGCGGTCGCGCCGCCTGGCAACTGAGATGGGGCGCCGCCTTCGCCGGGCCCTGGTCATCGCCGCCCTGTCGGCCGCGTTGTGCGTGGTCGGCGTGGTGGCGCTGGTGCTGCGGCCCTTCGATGCGGCTGCCTATATCGAGGCGCCCGCGTCGCCGGTCTTGCTCGACCGCAACGGTGTGCGGCTCTACGTGGGCCTCGCGCACGACGACCACTGGTCGCTGCCGCTGGAAGATGGCACCTGGCCCGCCTACCTCGCAAAAGCCACGCTCGCCGTCGAAGACGAGCGCTTTTGGGGGCATCCGGGGATAGACCCCGTGGCCGTGGTGCGCGCTGCCTGGCAGAACGTGTGGCAAGGCCGCGTGGTGTCGGGGGCGTCGACCATCACCATGCAGCTGGTTTCCCTGCAAGACGGGGGCACGGGCTGGCGCGGCAAGCTGGCGCAAGCGTGGCGCGCACTGCGGCTGGATGCGCACGCCGGCAAAGCGGCATTGCTCCAGGCCTACTTCGAGCGCGCGCCCTACGGCCGCAATCTGCGCGGCGTCGAGGCAGCCGCGCTGCGCTATTTCGGGCAGCCGGCCCATGCACTCAGCCTGTCCGAGGCCGCGCTCCTGGCGGGCTTGCCCAAGGCGCCCTCGGCGCTCGACCCCCTGCGCCATCCCGAAGCGGCCCGCGCGCGGCGCAACCACGTGCTGCGCCGCATGGCAGCCTGCGGGTATATCGACCACGCTACGGCCCAGCGGGCGCAGGCTGCGCCGCTTGGTGTGGGCTGGCACACGTTTCCGCGGCACGCGCCCCATGTGGCCCGGCGTGCGCTGGCCGAGGCGCCGGGTGACGTGGTGCAATCGCTGCTCGACGCGCCGTTGCAGTGCCTCGCGCAGGCGTTGTTGCGCGCGCACCTGAAGACGTTTGACGGGGCGATTGCGAACGGTGCGGTGTTGGTTGTCGATGCCGAGGCTGGCGAAGTGCGCGCCTGGGTGGGATCGGCAGGTATGCGCGATACCCCCGGCGGCGCCATTGACCTGGCGCGCGCGCCACGCTCGCCCGGCTCAGCGCTGAAGCCGTTTACCTATGCCGTGGCCATGGAGCAGCAGCAGCTCTATCCGGGCGAGCAGTTGCTGGACGACACCCTCGACTATGGCCACTATCGCCCCGGCAACTTCGATGGCCGCTTCCACGGCCGCGTCAGCGCCGCCGATGCACTGCGCCACAGTCTGAACGTGCCCGCCGTGGCCCTGCTCGAGCGCACCGGTGTGGCGCGGCTGCATGGGCGCTTGCAGCAACTGGGCTTCACCACCTTGCAGGAAGCACCAACGCACTATGGCCTCGGTCTTACGCTCGGCAATTGCGCGGTGCGGCTCGACGAGTTGGCCGCGGCCTATACCACCATTGCGCGCCTGGGCGATGCCGGGGCCCTGCGCGTACGCGCGGACGACGTGGCGGGTGAGGTGCCCGCGCCGTTGGACCCCGCCACGTGCGCCGCGCTGTACACCATGCTCGAACAGCCGCTGCCGGGCACGCGCGCCGCTGGCCTGCCGCGCGTAAGCGATGGCCCGCC
>CAYMLC010000119.1:422-1012 GCA_964390765.1 uncultured Nitrospirales bacterium | reverse complement strand
CACGTGTGCTGAGCCCGGCGAGTGCCTGGCAGATCGGCTCTGTTCTGGCCCAATTGGCGCCGCCGCCCGGCTCTTCGAAGGGGGTCTTGGCCTACAAGACCGGCACCAGCACGGGCTATTTCGATGCGTGGACCGTGATGTTCAACCGGCAGTGGGTGGTGGCGGTGTGGCTGGGCAATCCCGATGGCCGCAGTGCGCCGCAACTGGTGGGCGCCGAAGCGGCCCTGCCGCTGGCGGCACGCCTCTTTCGCCGGCTGCCCAGGCGCGACACGCCGGCCTGGCCCGACGTGAACGCGCACCTGCATGCGGCCACGGTCTGTCCGGCGAGCGGGCTGATTCATACGCCGTGGTGTCCCGATACGGCCACCGGCGCACTGCCGCGCTATCAGTGGCGGCACCGGCGGTGCACCGTGCATGGCCCCGGCGATACCGCGGTGTGGCCCGCGCGTGCGCAGCAGTGGGACCTCGCACAGGTGCAGGCGGGTGTGCCCCCGGCGATTACACACCCTGTTCGTGGCGCCGCCTTTGTCTTGACAGGCGACCCGCAGGGCGACGTGATCGCGCTTGAAGCCGAAGGGCAAGGCCCGTTC
>CAYMLC010000119.1:0-412 GCA_964390765.1 uncultured Nitrospirales bacterium | reverse complement strand
TCCATTGGTACGTAAACGGCCGCCATGTGACGGTGCCGCCCGGCGCGGACGCACCGCTGTGGCATCTGCGTGCCGGCACGCACACCGTAGCGTGTATGGATGCGCACGGCCGCGTGAGCACGGCGCGGTTCGAGGTGCTGCGGCCCGACGGTGCAGCGCTGCGGCCGTAGTGTGCGCTATTGCCCGGCCGCGCTGGCGGTGGCGTATTCGCGGCGGCGCACGCTGTAGATGGTCAGCGCGATAAACACCACCACCACGCCAAGCAGAGCCGCCACGGCCTGCTGCTGACCCACACCGATAACCGCTTTCTGCGCGTCGAGCAGGGCCTGTGCGGCGGGGTCGTTGCGTTGCGTGACCAGCGCGGGGAAGAGTTCGCTCACGTATTTGTGCATGGTCAGGAAATCGACGAGGC
>CAYMLC010000118.1:3530-8675 GCA_964390765.1 uncultured Nitrospirales bacterium | reverse complement strand
CCAGCCGCCAACACGGCCATGGTTCCGCCCACGCCCAATTCGATGTCGTCGGGATGTGCGCCGATGGCCACCACATCGAAGCTCACAGGGTGATCTCCTGTACGTCGAAGCGCCGCGCGTCGATCGCTTCAATCAGGCGCGGGATGAGTTCGAAACCATGTGCGAACAGGAAGCTGAATATCGAGTAGACGCGCTCCTGCGGCTGACGGTTCGGCGCCAGTGCCGCCTGCAACCGCGCGATACGCTCGTGTACCGCACGCCGCTTCGCCTTGTCCGCGTAGAGCAGGCGCCGCTCAAGGCGTGCCAGGGTATCGCGCGTGCGGCGTTCACCCGCATCGACGGCTGGTCCCGCGTGGGCGTCGGCCGCACGCACGTCTCGAAAGAGGGCTTCGAGTGCATCGGCCGCCTGCGCGCGCCGCGCACGAAAGGCAACCAGCCCGGGCGGTTCAGGCATCGCACGCAGCACCGGCTCGACCAGCTGTTCCGCATGCTGCGTCAGGTCGGCCTCGTTCAGCCCCAGCTTCTCGCGCAGCGTACGCCATTTCGTCGTCATCAGGAGCGCCTGAGCGCGGGGATACACGACGGGCATCGGCGTATCGAAGAAGGCGAACACCTCGCGCAGCTGCGCCCAATACGCGGTCTCCCCCGGACCCGCCACATAGGCCACGGTGGGGAAGAGGTGCTGTTGCACCACGCAACGCAGCACGACATTGGGGCTGAAGCGCTCGGGCGCGGCGTCGAGCAGCGAACGCATTTCCGAGACCGAAAGGCGTTGGCGGACTTCGGGCAGGTGGAAGGCGCCTTCGGCGAAGCGCACCTTGCAGCGGCGTCCTTCGAGCGTCAGGAAGAAGCTGCACTCGTCGGGGGCCTTCTGCACCTGCGCGCCGTAGCCCAGGGCCGCCAGCCGTTCGCCGGCTGCGTTCACGCGCCGGGTGCTCTCGAGCGGTGCATCGATCTCGCGCGCCAGCACCGTGGCCGCCACCTGGCGTGCGGCCGGCAGGGTGGGCGTGAAGAATTGCAGCGGCGTATCCGAGAAGAGGCGCGCCAGGCAGCGCACGCTCCAATCGGCCAGCGACACCGCCTCGTCCAGCGTCTCGCGCAGTGCGGCGTGCACGGCATCGCGGTGTTCGCTGCCGGCGCAGCGCGCGGCCGCTTCGTTTACGAAGGCATACAACTGTGCCTCCACGGGCACGCGTTCCATCGGCAGGCCCGGGCGGTGGGCCTGGGGCGTGTAGTCCAGGCGCAGAGGCTGGCCACTCTTGGTCAGCAGCGTCGCAGTGCGGGCTTCTTCAAAGTCGTGGTCTTCGGCCGCATTCCAGAAGATCGGCGTGCACGATTCGCCGGTCTCGCGCCGGAAGCGGTCGGCCAACTGCAGTGCCGTGATGGCCTTGTACACCGTGTACAAGGGGCCGCAGAAGATGGCGGGTTGTTGCCCGGTGACCACCGCATAGCCCTGCGGCGGGGCCTTGGGCTGGCCCAGTTCGTCCTGATACGCCCGCATTGCTTCCGTTATGCCAGCGCCCCAGTCGCTGCCGAAGGCGGGCGCAGCAAGTGCGTCGGTCGGGCGCGCGCCGAAGAAGGGGTCGAGCGCGGGCGTGCCGGCGGCATAGGCCTGCGCGATGCCGCCCATCTTACGCGCGCCGTCCGACGACGATGGTGCGCGGACTGCCCGCGCCGTGGCCTTGTCCGTCGTAGTCGCCATACACCTGGTCGGGGATCAATCCGTGTGCCCGCAGGCTGTCGCAGAAGGCCGGCGCCGGCACCAGCGCCACCGACTCCTCGCTGCACGAGACCTCCTTGCCATCCTGTGCAATGCGCGTGCGCTTGTTCACGCGCGGCGGATCGCCCGCTTCCAGCCAGCGCTCTTCGCACACCTGCAGGCCATTCACCTCGCGCTCAGAGCGCGGCACGAGACTGGCCTGCACCTGCTCGGCGTTCAGGTAGTCCACGAAAAAGCGCCCGCCGGGCCGCAGCACGCGCGCGATACCGGCGAGCACGGCCTCGTTTTCCGCCTGCGCGCGAAAGTAGCCGTAGCTGGTGAAGAAGTTCATCACGACGTCGAAACGCGTGGCGAAGGGGAGGTGGCGCATATCGCCGCGCACCAGGTGTACCCGGCCTGCCGTGTTGCGCTGTGCGTGTTCGAGCAAGACGGCCGAGAAGTCGAGCCCGCTCGCGCGGCGTGTCCAGGTCAGCGCGTGGACCAGGTGGCGACCCATCCCGCAACACAGGTCAAGCAGCGCCTCATCGCGCCCCAGTTGGGTGGCTTCGCGCGCGAAGGCGAACTCCGGCGCGGCGGCTGCCACCGTGCGGTGCGCGTAGACCACGGGGTACAGCGCATCAAAGGCGCGCGCGTACCAGTGCTCGTCGATGTGGGATGCTTCAGTAGCCAAGATTCAACCGTCCGCGGTGTGTGCAGCGAACCATTCGGAAACGCGCGCGGCACGAGGCGCATTCCGCAGCGTCAGCCCTCGCGGCCGACGACGTGCAGCTTCAGCAGGTTGGTGCGCCCACCCACGGCCTGTGGTGAACCGGAGACGATGATGATGGTATCGCCGTTGCGGGTGAGCCCGTGCTCGAGCAAGAGTTTCTCGACGCGCTGCACCATCTGCTCGGTGTGCTGTATGTCGTCGGTGATGTAGGCCTGCACGCCCCAGAACAACGCCAGCCGCCGCTGTACGGCTTCGTTATTCGTTATGGCCGTAATGCGCGCCGGCGACCGGTAGCGCGAGATGGCCGAAGCCGTATAGCCCGTGCGCGTAAAGCACACGATGCGGCGAATGGGCATGGCCTCGGTCATGCGTACCACCGCCTGGCCGATGGCGTCGGCGAAGGAATCCTTGCGAATGTCGGACACAAGCCGCGGCGCGCGGTTACGCAGGTCGGACGTGCGCAGCCGCACCATGCGTTCTGCGGGCGGGGCTTCGGCCATCGCCTGGTCGGCCTGATACGCAATACGCGCCATGGTGGCGCAGGCTTCGATCGGATACTTGCCCGCAGCTGTTTCCCCAGACAGCATCACGGCATCGGTGCCGTCGTATATCGCGTTGGCCACATCGGTCACTTCGGCGCGCGTCGGCTGCGAGTGGTCCACCATCGACTCGAGCATCTGGGTCGCGGTGATGACCGGTACGCCCGCCACGTTGCAGCGGTGGATGAGGTCCTTCTGCACTTCGGGCACCCGCGCGAAGTCGATCTCGACACCAAGGTCGCCGCGCGCCACCATGACCGCATCACTGAGCGCAATGATTTCGTCGATGTGGTCCAGCGCTTCGGGTCGTTCGATCTTCGCGACGACCCGCGTCGGTGCGTTCGATTCATCGATGATCTTGCGGATGCCGCGCAGGTCGTCGGGCCGCCGCACGAAAGAGAGCGCCACGTAGTCGACGCCCAGCGCCAGCCCGAAGGCGAGGTCGCTGCGGTCCTTCTCCGTCAGCGAGGGCTCGGCCACATTCACCCCCGGCAGATTGATGCCCTTGAACTGGCCCACGTGCCCGCCGCGCACGACGTCGCACAACACATCGGGCGGGGTCACACGCCGTACCGCCAACTCGATCATGCCGTCGGCAATCAGAATACGGTCGCCCGGCTGCACGTCGTTGGGCAGGTGCTTGTAGCTCGTGCTGATGCGGTCCTGCGAACCGGTCACGTCTTCGGTGGTCAGGGTGATCCGGTCACCCGGCTGCAGCAGAATCGTTGCACCATCTTCCATCGGCCCCGTGCGAATCTTGGGGCCCTGCAGGTCCATCATCACCGCGACGTTGTGCTCGAGTTCGCGCGCGCGCCGGCGAATCGTTTCGAAGCGGCGCTGGTGCTCCGCGTGGTCGCCGTGGCTGAAGTTGAGGCGGGCCACATCCATGCCCGCCTCGATCAGGTGGCCCAGCATCTCCGGGGAGTCGACCGAGGGGCCAATCGTACAAATGATCTTGGTGCGGCGCCGCATCGCTATTTCCAGTCGGCGAACGCGTGATAGAGCGCATGCACCGCCGTGTTGAGGTTCGCCTCGGCCACGCCCACAATGATGTTCATCTCCGAACTGCCCTGGTCAATCACGCGTATGTTGACGCCCGCGTCGGCCAGCGCCGTCGTCAGGCGTGCGGCAACCCCGATACGCTGCGTCATGCCGATGCCGACCGTCGCCAGGATAGCCAGGTCTTGCGACAGCGTGATGGCGTCCGGCTCGCACGCCCGCTTGATCTCACGCTCCAGCAGCGGCCCCTTGTCGCCCAGTTCCTCATTGCGAATTATGAGCGACATCGTGTCGATACCGGTGGGCATGTGCTCCCAGCCGATGCCGTGTTCTTCGAGCACCGAGAGCACACGCCGGCCGAAGCCGCGCTGCTTGTTCATAAACGCCTTCTCGATGCTGATCATGGTAAAGCCACCGCGCCCCGCGATGCCGCACACCGCCTGGTCGGGCGCACGCCGCGGCACAATGCTGGTGCCGGGATGCTCGGGCTCGCGCGTGTTCAGGATCGTGATGGGGATACCCAACTCGCGCACGGGATAAATCGCCTCGTCGTGCAGCACCGAGGCACCCAGATACGCCAGCTCGCGCAATTCCTCGTAGGTCACTTCGGCGATGTGCCGCGCCTCCGGCACGATGCGCGGGTCCGTCATGCGGAAACCCGACACGTCGGTCCAGTTCTCGTAGAGCCGTGCGCCGCCCGCGCGCGCCACGATCGACCCCGTAATGTCGCTGCCGCCGCGCGAGAAGGTCTTTATGCGGCCGTCTGGCTGTGCGCCATAAAACCCGGGGATCACGTAGCGGCCCGGACTGGCAAGCCGCTCGCCCAGCAGCCGGTAGGTCAGCGAGTCGAATTCACCCGCCTCGTCAAAGCGCACGCATTCCGCGGGGTCGACAAAGGTGGCGTCGAGCAGCTTGGCCAGAATAAGACCGTTCAGATACTCCCCGCGCGAGGCCAGATAATCGGCCGCGGTCTCTTGCCGGGCCTGCTCCTCAATCCGGGCGAGATGCGCTTCGAGTCCGATGTCGACGCCCAGTTCATCGGCAAGGCCGCGGAAGCGCTCGCGTACAATGGCACGCGGCTCGGCGGCGTCCACGGCTACGTGAAGCGGATCAACGTGCGCTCGACCGAGATCGAGACCTTCGACCGCTCGACCTACATCGTGCCCAATTCGACGCTC
>CAYMLC010000118.1:0-3520 GCA_964390765.1 uncultured Nitrospirales bacterium | reverse complement strand
TCGAAACCGTCGGCAATCATGTGGTGCCAGGAATACAGCACGTCGGTAATCTTGCGGTCCTGCGCGCTGCGCTTGCCCGGCGCCGACGGCACGATGAAGCGCCGGTCTTCGTCTGCCAGTACAATACCTGCGGCGCGGCGAATACACTCGGCATCCGCAAGTGAACTGCCACCGAATTTACAGGTGATCGCATTCACGTTTGCCGCCCTCCCCAGTGGCGGCCGCACGTGGAGGTGCGGCGATTGTCTTTGCGTCTGTGTGCGGTTACGGCTGCAACTGCTCGACGAGGCGTCCCAGGTCATTCCAGGTCACGAAGAGCATGAGGCTTACAATAAGCAGCAGGCCGGCCAATTGGAAGCGTTCCAGAAACTTTGGCGGCAGCGGCTTGCGGCGTATACCCTCGACCACGCTGAGCACGATTTGCCCGCCGTCCAGCACCGGCAGCGGCAGCAGGTTGATGACCGCCAGGTTGATGGAGATAAAGGCCGTCAGCTGCAGCAGTGGCAACAGGCCCATATCGGCGGCCTTGACGACTTCCGTACCGATCATCACCGGCCCGCCCAGTTCGCGCGGGCTCACATTGCCGGCAAACAGCGCGCCCAGCGTGCTGAACACCAGGCCCACCGCGCGCACGCTTTCGCGCACTGCTTCGGGGCCGACCTGGGCCCACGTCACGTTCCGCTCCACCATGCGCGGCTCCAGCTGCACACCAATGGCGCGCACGCTGTCGACGGTCAACTCCGTCTCGAACGTATCCCCCGATTGAATCAACCCGAACAGCACCATGGGCCGGCGCACGTCGAGCGTGACGGTTGCGCCCGGGTTTTCCATGGCGAATTCGCGCAAGGCCGCAGCACTCATCGGCTCGCCATTTACCGAGGCGATCACATCGCGCCGGCGCAGCGGAAAGTCCTCTTCGTTCTCGGTCTCCGTCGCCTGCACTTTGGCCAGGCCCGATTCCGGGTCGTTACCCGATGCGGGTTCAAGGTTCAGCGCGCGCAGGCGGCCGATGGTCTTCGGGGTCAGCGTGCGCGCGATGCGCTCGCCGTCGCGCTCGATCAGCAGCTCGAGCTGCTCGCCCTCGGGCAGGTCTTCGACCTTGTCCATGAAGGTTGCCCAATCGACGATTTGCCCGTCGGCCGCCACAATCACGTCACCCGGCTCGAGGCCCGCAGCTTCAGCAGGGGTATCCTCGAGCACGCGGCCCACCTGCGCAGTAATGAATGCGCCAAAGCCGAAGCGCGGCATCCGCTCGTCCTCGTCCAGCAGCTTCGGCTGGATGGGGGAGAGGTAGACTTCCGTTTCGCCGTCGAGCGTGGTGCGTTCAATGCGCACGTAACGCGTGGTTTCCGTGCCGCCCAGCACCGCCTTTACGATGAGGTCGCGGATACTCTCGACCGGTTCGCCATCAACCGCCAGAATCACGTCGCCGGTCTGCCAGCCTACGGTGTCCGGCTCGCCGGTGTAGGCACTGCGCGGCTTGTCCGGCTCGTAGTTGTACAGCGGCGCCTCGGCTGCTGGCGTTTCCGGCTGGACCGCACCGACCCGCGCCGACACCGCCTGCTCGGGCACCATCTGCCCGCCGGCCGCCAGCACGGCATACAGCACAAAGGCCAGCACGATATTCATGAACGGCCCGCCCACGAGCACGATAATCCGCTGCCAGACCGGCTTGTTGTTGTACCAGCGCTCGGGCGGCACGTGACCGTATTCTCGCTCGCGCGTCTCGTCGTCGCTGGGGGCGTCTTCCTGTCCGGCCATCTTCACGTAGCCGCCTATGGGCAGTGCACCCACGCAGTAGTCGGTCTCGCCCCAACGCACGCCGAACAGCCGCGGCGGCATGCCCACACTGAAGCGGTCCACGTAAATGTTGCATGCCTTCGCGGCGATGAAGTGGCCCCATTCATGCACGGCCACCAACACGCTCAAGACGATGAGGAAAACAAAAATATCGAACAGCACGGACTAACGAAGCTCCTTACTATGCGTCCATTCGCGTGCGGCGTCGCGCGCAGCGCGGTCGGCGCGGCGCACCGCGTCGAGACTGTATTCTGCCGACACCGGAACTGTGTCCAAAACCCGCCGCACAACCTGTGCGATTCCCGGGAACGCCAGCCCGCCTGCGCAGAATGCGGCCACCGCTTCTTCGTTCGCCGCGTTCAGCACCGCCGGCGCGGTACCGCCCCGCTCGGCCGCTTCGCGGGCGTAGGCCAGGCAGGGAAAGGCGGCGAAGTCCGGCCGGTCGAAGGTCAACGCCGACAACTGCGTCAGGTCCAGCCGCTCCATGGGCGGACCCAAGCGTTCCGGATAGCTTAACGCATAGAGGATGGGAAAGCGCATATCGGTCACGCCAAGATGCGCCAGCAGTTGCCCGTCGCGAAACTCGACCAGGCTATGGATGATGCTCTGCGGATGTATCACCACCTCGATGTCGTCTACCGCCAGCCCGAACAGCCACATCGCCTCGATAATCTCGAGGCCCTTATTCATGAGCGTGGCGCTGTCCACGCTGATCTTTGTGCCCATATCCCACGTCGGGTGGCGCGTCGCCTCAGCCGGCGTGATGTCCGCCAGCGTCTGTGGGTCGCGCCGATAGAAGGGGCCGCCCGAAGCGGTCAGGTGCACCTTGTACAGGTCGGCGCGCCGCTGCCCGGCCAGGCACTGAAAGATGGCGCTGTGCTCGCTGTCCACCGGCAGAATCGTCGCGCCGTGCGCTGCGGCCTCTTCCATCAGCAGGCGGCCTGCCATTACGAAGGGTTCTTTGTTCGCCATGGCGAGCGTATTGCCCGCGCGCACCGCGGCCAACGCCGGCGCCAGACCGGCCGCGCCCACCACGGCATTGAGCACGACATCGACCGGTTCGGCTGCCAGCGAAGCCAGGCCGTCTGCTCCGCTCTCAACGCGTGTCGCGGGCGCTGCGCTGACAAGCCCGGCCACCGCCCCCGGCGCTCCGACCACCGCGCGGACCGGCTGAAACGCGTGCACCTGCTCCGTCAGGCGCGCCACATTGTGCTGGGCCGAGAGCCCCACCACTTCGAAATGCTCGGGGAACCGGCGCACGACGGCCAGCGCGCTCTCGCCAATCGAGCCCGTACTACCCAGAATCGTGATGCGGCGGCGCGAAGGGGTCACGGCGCTGCGATGCGCTGTTCGGGCGGCAGTTCATCGGGTGGCCGTTCATCGGGCGGCAGCTGTCCTGGTTGCACCTGCCCGGATGACAGCTGCCCGGATGGCATATTGCGCAGCACCGCCATCGGATCACCCCGCTCGGCCAGGCGTTCCTCAAGAAAACGCCGAACCGCCGAGGCGGTCTTGAGCGACAGGGCATGCGCCGCCACCTTACGGCATTCGGGAATGGTCGTATTGGCAAGCTGTGCGCGCACCGCCGGCATACCGATGGCCGACATACTGAGCGATTGCAGTCCCAGCCCCACCAGCAATTCCGTATACAGCGCGTCTCCCGCCATCTCGCCGCAGATGCCGCAGGGGATGCCGGCGGCCTCGGCAGCGTCTGCCGTGC
>CAYMLC010000117.1:8423-8700 GCA_964390765.1 uncultured Nitrospirales bacterium | reverse complement strand
GGCGGTGGCGCCGAACTAGGCCGGCGCGCGCGCCCACTACAGCCGAACGGGACCGGCCTTCTCCGGATAGCGCGGCGTGATGGTTGCCACGAAGGCGGCAATCTGCGCCATGTCCGCATCGCGGTCGCCGGTAATCGGGATGGCCGGGCCAAAGCCGCACGCCTTCTTCGCATAGTCGGTATAGGCCAGCACCACCGGCACCCCCGCGCGCAGGGCCATGTTGTAAAAGCCGGACTTCCAGCGCTCGGTGTGGCTGCGGGTGCCCTCCGGCGTGATG
>CAYMLC010000117.1:0-8413 GCA_964390765.1 uncultured Nitrospirales bacterium | reverse complement strand
GACCAGCACCATTCGCGTGCGCCTTGCAAAGGCCACGGCCACCTGGTAGACCAGGTCGCCCCGGCGCGAGCGGTCGACCGGGATGCCGCCCAGCCAGCGCCACAAGGCGCCCACAGGCCAGAAGAACATGGTGTGCTTGGCGATCCAGCTGCCCGGGCAGCCGGCTGCGAAAGAGCCGAAAAGGCACCACACAAAGTCCCAGTTGCTGGTGTGCGGCGCCACCACGCAGACAAACTTGTCGATGGGTGGTGCGCTCGAGGTCAGCTGCCATCCCCCCAGCCGCAGGACCACGCGGCCCAATGCACGGATGAGGGCGCCCGCCGGCTGGTGCTCGTTGCCCATACGGCGGGCTGGATTAGGGGTGGCCACAGCGCTCGGGACTCTCCGGGGGCGCGGCCAGTTTCATCGCCACTTCGAGGGCGAGTGGGCCCGATGCGGCCAGCAGGTAGAGAATCATGAGAAAGTGGGGAACGGTGACGCACAACTCGAGCGCGAAAACGAGCGCGCCGGTGGGCGCCCACCAGACCAGCGGCGCCAGGATGACCGTGGCCCCCAATACCAGATAGCTGAAGAAGTGTGTGCGGCGGCCCGCCTCGCGCCGGCAGCGGTTGAACAGCGCCAGCAGGCCGAGGATCAGCACGACATCGGCCGTGGTCCATGCGAGACACTGGATACGCGTCCAGAACAGGTAGGCTTCCGGCGAGAACTGTGCGCCCAGCCACTGGATCCAGGCCTCAGGCATCGCGCCGCTCCAGCGCGCGCCGCAGCGCGAAGTAGGCGCGCCAGACAACCACCGCGGCGATGGCCTCGACACTGATCCACACCACACCGGCGATGCGCAGCCACAGCATGACCGCATTTTCGTAGGGCTGCAGCGCATCCGCCGCCAGGCGCAAGGCCTCTACGTAGCTGCTCATACGAGCCGCATTCGCCAGGTGCGATACGCCCGCCAGCCTGTGTAGACGATGACGGCTTCGAGCACGACCCAGCCCAGCACGAACCACGACCACAGGGCGAGGTGTTCGAGCGAGACACGGCGAAAGGCGTCGGCGACGACAGGGGGTGGTGCGCCGGCGTTCAGGGCGGCCAGCGCGGCGCCTGGCTGCACGTGGCGTGCGAGCGTGTAGGCGCTCAACAGGGCAAGCGTGGCCAGCCCCAGCGCCCCGGCGCCCAACTCGTACGCGGTCAGGGGCCACAGCCTGGTCCGGCCCGCTGCCACCCGCCGCCAGGCCAGCCAGACCGCCCACAGAATGGCCACCTCGGCCGCCAGCCAGAAGAGTCCGGCGCTCTCGATCAGCAGTCTGCGGCGGCTTTCCTCGGCCAGCCACTGCAGGGCTTCGGCATGTTCATGGTGCATGGGTGCGGCAATTCCAGCGGTCTGCTATCCTACGCCGCGTAGCAGGCAACGTTCACGCCAACGCGCCTGTCCCCGCCATTCAGTCAAGACAGTAAATGCAGAACATTCGGGCGCGGGATTACCCTCCCCGGTGCGGGCGTTCGCCTATGCACGATGAGGTTATTATGGGCGCAGTAAACGTCTCCCCCACCCTCGGCGCACTGTACCAGCCAATCGAGGAACCGCTGCAAGGCGTGCGTGCCGCTGTCGACCAGGTCTGGCGCGATGCGCTGACGCTGGTGCACCTCGAAAATGCGGACATCCCGCATGCCGGTGGCAAGATGCTGCGTCCCGCCCTGTGCCTCATGGCAGCCGGCGCACTGGGCGCACGCGACCTCGAGCGCTACGTGCCCATGGGCGCGGCTTTCGAATGCCTCCACATTGCTTCGCTCGCACACGACGATGTGATCGACCGGGCGCTGCTCCGCCGCGGCAACAGTTCGCTGACCGGATTGTGGGACAACCACGCGGCGGTGCTGGGCGGGGATTACCTGGTAGCGCGCGCGGTAGAGACGCTGGCAACCTACGACTCGTGCTCGGTCATCGCGAACGCGATTCGGTCGGTGCGTTGCATGGCCGAGGGTGAATTGTATTTCTTCGGACGCGACCCGGAGGCGGTGACGCGCGAAGATTGCATCATGCTGGCCGAGCAGAAAACGGCCAGCTTGTTTGCCGAGGCCTGCGCCGGCCCCAGCTTCGTGCTCGATGCCACCCACCGCAATGCCCTCCACGCCTTCGGTATCGGGTTGGGCGTCGCCTTTCAGATTGTCGACGATACGCTCGATGTGACCCGGACCTCGCAAGCCCTGGGCAAGCCCGCGTGTGGCGATGTGGTGGAAGGCAAGCAGACGCTGCCCATCATGTACTTGCGCGATGGGCTCGATTCCGCGGGCCGCGCACGGCTGGCGGCGATGCGCAATGCCGAGCTCTCTGATGAAGACCGCGGCTGGATCATCAAGCAGGCACAGCGTACGGGCGCAGGACAGCGTGCGCTCGATGACGCCCGCGCTTTCGTCGACGATGCCATCGCCGCGCTGCGCCAGTTGCCCGAGAGCCCCTACACGCAGTCGATGGAAGGCGTGGCCGAATTCGTGCTGGTGCGCGGCCACTAAGGCCCGGCGTTCCCCCACCACCTTTTCCTGAATTGCGCTGAATAGCGCGCGCCTTGTCGCGTCTATATCTCCGGTATGCGACAGGAGTTCGTCTATGTCAGCCGGCTGTAGCGCGCTTTGGCCACTGGGCTATGATGCCCGCGCCGTGACCGAGCAGCACCAAAAGGCGGTGTCCCCCGCCCCGGACAGCGACGCCGCATTGGTGGCGTCGGCCCGTGCGGGCGATGCCACGGCCTTCGATGCGCTGGTGTTGCGCTACCGCAATGAGGTCTATGGTCTGTGCTACCGCTATACCCGTCATCGCGAAGATGCCTGGGACGCGGCGCAAGACGTCTTCATCAAGGCACACCAGGCGCTGGGCCGTTTTCGCGGCGACAGCAGCTTCAAGACCTGGGTGCTGCGCATTGCGGCAAACCACTGCAAGGACCGCTTCAAGCGGCGGCGCCTGGCCACAGTTGCCCTGGAAGAGACCCATCAGCAAGCGGCAGCGCCCGGGCGCAGCACGCCGGACCGCGCCGCAGACGCACGCGAGCTCGGGGCTGCCATCGACGCCGCGGTCGACGCGCTCTCGCCCAAGCACCGCTTGACGTTTATTCTGCGCGAGTACGAGGGCCTGAGTTACGAAGAGATGGCCGAGGTGATGGGGTGCAGCCTCGGCACCGTGATGAGCCGGTTGCACCACGCCCGGCGCAAACTGCAAGATTCCCTTATTCGTATGGGTTATGTGGAGGAACGCCGCGATGGCTAGTGCCAGCAGCCGCCGCGCAATAGAACGCGCCTTCGACGCGGGCCGACCGCCGGAAGCACTCGACCATATGGCCGCGGGTGATCCCGAGTTAATGGCCTATCTGGACATGCTGCGCCGGGTGCGCTCCGTGACGACGACGCGCCGTACTGAAGGTCCGCAGATTGCCGATGCACAGATGCCGGCGTTCACGGCGGGCATTCGCGCCGGTATCCGCCACCACGAAGAGGCCCCGGCGCCGCGCCGTGCCCGCTGGACCATGGCCTCGCTCACGGCGGCCGCGCTTTGGGTCGCGGTCACGGCCTTCTGGGTCTTTACCGCGGGACCCGACCCAGTCGATGCGACCCCGGTCGAATCGACGTGGACGGAACTGGAAGGGGTCCGCATCGACGCCTGGTACGACGACGAGCAAGGCGTGACCACGGTGTGGATGTCGGAGTCGCCGGAAGATATCTGGTGATGCGACGGACGGTGGCCTGTATCCTGGGCCTGCTGGTCGTGCTGGCGGGCACGGTGCACGCGGCCGAAGAGCCGGTGCACCTGAACCTGTGGGCGGCTGCCGCAACCGATGAAGACCGCGCCGAGCCGTGGTTCGACCCCGGCCTGGAACCCATTGCACCGGCCGTGCGCGACTTGCCCTTCGATACGTTTCGCGCCCTGCACACCGCGGCGCCCGAATGCCGCCTGCAGACGACTACGCGCATCAAGTTGCACGACGCCTACGCGGTCGCCTTGACCCCCCTTGCCTGTGAAGACGAAGGCACCGTGCGCCTGCGCGTGACCATCGAAAAGCAGCCCACCCGGCCCGACACGGACCCGGTGCGTGTCTTGCGTGCCGTGGTCAACCTGGCCCCCGGTAAGATGGTGAAATTGGGTGGCGCAGCGGTGGACGGCGGCGAGCTGGTGGTGGTGCTGGCGCTGCCGCCGCGAGACTAACGCAGCGGAATCGTGGCGCGCCGGTCTTCCGCCGTGCCCGCCAGCCACTCCTTCCCCGCGATCAGCGAGCGTTCGGCAAAGCTGGGGTCGCTCAGCGGCAGCGTTTCCACTTCGATACGGTCGCGGTAGACGCGCACGTCGCGCAGTTCCACAGGAAATTCCGGCAGCGCACTCGTTACTACCTGGGTCAGGCCGTTGTAGCGCGCCACAAAATTCAGGTGGACGTGCCCCGAGAACAGTGCGCTCACCTGCGGAAAGCTCTCGAGCAGGTGCAACAGCTCGCGGCCATTGACCAGTGCGCCGCCGTCGTTCAGGCCAGGCCGGCGCAGCCGGTCGGGAATCGGGATCGCGGGATAGTGTATTGCCACCAGGGCCGAGAGGTTGCTGTGCAGCCGCAGGTCTTCTTCGAGCCAAGCCAGCTGCTCGGGCGGAATGGCCCAGCGCGCCCCCGCCAGACCGGTGTCGAGACGCTCGCCCACCTCCGGCTCGGGCACCTCGTGCAGGGTCTCGTCGCGCCACACCCAGTAGGCGTCGAGCACCACAACATGAAGGTTTTTGTGGGTAAAGCTGTAGTACGTGTGGGGTTGCGGCAGCCGCGCCGCGAAGGCTTCCAGAAACCACGCGCGCGATTCCGGCAGCACGAAGTCATGGTTGCCGCCCATCGGATAATACGGCACGCCGAGGCTTTCCATCAGGTCGCGTGCTTCGAACATGGCTTCGCGCGTCTGGGTACTCACGATGTCGCCGGTCGCCAGGATGAAGTCCGGTTCCAGCGGGGCGATGTCGCGTGCGACGCAGGCCATCACTTCGGGCATCATGGTGCACAGGAACTGGTTGTTCCACACGCCATCGCGCTCACTGGCGAGATGCGGATCGGTAAGGTGAATAAAGCGCCACATGGCGTCGCTCTGTTCACGGGCATTCACGCCAGGCCATACCCCTTACCGGTTTTCATGACTGGGCTCCCGCCTGGGGGCGCATGCGCCGCTGGTAGTAGGCGAGCCCCGCAAACAATACCGCACCGGCCAGGATTGTCAACAGGCTGAAGACTTGCTGGTCCGAGAGCAGTCCGCCGCCCAGTCCCGTGGGGTTACCATCGCCACGCACGAATTCCACAAAGAAGCGGTAGGTGCTGTACACCATCATGTAGACCGGCATGGTGAAGCCGGTGAACGGATGCCAGTACTTGCGCAGGCTCCACAGCAGGGCGAAAAGCGCCAGCAGCGCGAACACGCTGTAGAGCTGGGTGGGGTGCACGGGTACAGACCATGCGGCGTCGGCCGTAATGAGGCCCTCCTGCAGGTGCTCGAGGTAGGGCGGGCTGCCCGTGGGCGGCTCGGCCGTATCGAAGGGGCGCCGGGGAAAGGCGACCCCGAGCGGGAAGCCGTGTGCGGGGACGCCATAGCAGCAGCCATTTAGAAAGCAGCCCACGCGCCCGAAGGCATGGCCGAGCGGGATGTAGGGAAACGCGATGTCGACCGCCTTCCAGAACTCGATACCGCGGAGGCGCATCGTCCACACCGCGTAGACGAGTACGGCGGGCAGGGCCCCCTGAAAGACGAGTCCGCCGTTCCACAGGGCGATCCAGCCCAGGGGATTGCCCCACGAGTAGGACTGCGGAAACATGATGATGTGCAGCAGGCGCGCGCCGATGACCCCGCAGAGCAGCGCCCAGAACCCGATTTCGTGCACGGTGCCGGAGTCGATGCCCTGGCGGTTGGCGTCACGCGTGACCAGATGAATGCACAACAGAAACCCGATGGCGATCATCAGGCCATAGGAGTAGACTCGGAACGGGCCGAGTTCTAGGAGAACATTGTACAAGACGCCTCCAGCGCGCGGCGCGGCGGTGTGCGTGCCGGCCCGTTGCTATACGAGGCCCTTCTCAATCTTGTCCTGATACTCGACCGTATAGCGGGCGGCCGGATTGACTTCGAGCCGCTTCTTCGGGATGGCCTTGCCGCTGCCTTCGCAGATGCCGTAGTTGCCTTCTTCTATTCGCCGCAGTGCGTCGTCAATGTCTTGCAGACGCTGGGATTCGCCGCTTGCGATGTTCAGCGCCGTCTCGCGCTCGAAGTTGTCGGTGCCGGCCTCGGCATAACTCTGCAGGTCCGCGCTGGCGTCGCGCCCGGTCTCTTCGCGGCTCTCCACTTCGATGCTGCGGATACTGCCCACCAGGCGCTCGCGTTCGGCCAGCAACATTTTCTCAAACTTTTTCAGGTCGCGTTTGTTCATCATGGCGGCGTTGCTCCCGCGGTCCGACGGCCCAAACTGTCTCGAATTAGCCCAGACAACACGACGGCGGCACGGCAAATTGCCCAAGCGTGCCACGCCCTCGCGAAAGTAGGGCGAGACGCTAGCACACGGTTTGGGGGGTGTCAAGTAATGAGCGAGGCAGTTATCTGGCGCTTGTGCCTAGTCGCCCAGGTCGCGCTTGAGCGCGGCCAACTGCTCGGCCAATTGGGTATTGACCTTGCTCTTCTCCGCGTCGTTCGTGCTCTGAAACGACACGTTCGTGGGCCCGCCGTGTGGCGTGGTCTTCGCGCCGCGCGAACCCCGGCCATCGCGCCGCTGGGGACCTTGCTTGCGTCCGCCCCCTTCGCGCGGAGAACCGCTCTGTCCGCCCCCTTTGGTACCCCGGGCCGCGGGGCGTTGTGTGCGCGGCTCACCCCGGCGGTCGTCGGGGCGCGGTGCCCGTTCAGAGGTACCGGGCGGGCCACTGCGCGCTGGTTTCGCCACGGCCCCGTCTTCGCGCGGGGCTGGTGCTGGTGCGCCTTCGCCTTGCGGCCGGGGTTTGCGGCGGCGCGGCGGCCGCTCGATGGCGGCCTTGATGCTCAGCGAGATGCGCGGCGCGTCGCGGTCGACCTTGATGACCTTGACGCGCACCACATCGCCCACGCGCACGACTTCGTGCGGGTCGCGCACAAAATGGTTGGAAAGTTCCGAGAGGTGGACCAGGCCGTCTTGCTGCACGCCGATATCGACAAAGGCACCAAAGTTGATGACGTTGGTTACCGTGCCCTCGCTGACCATGCCCTCTTCGAGGTCGCCGATATCGGCCACGCCCTCCAGCAGCGCGGGCACTCGGAAGGTCGGCCGCGGATCAAAGCCGGGCCGCTGCAGGGCGGCGCGCGCATCGCGCAGGGTGGTCAGCCCGACGACATCGTAGGTGTATGCCTTGAGGTCGCTGTCCCGCAGCGCATCGCGCTTGCCGACCAGTTCCGCTTCCGTGGTTTCGGCGGCGGCGGCCATGCGCCGGATGGCGGGATAGACTTCGGGGTGCATCCGGGTGGCGTCGAGCGGCTGGTCGCCGCCGTTCACGCGGAGAAAGCCGGCGCATTGTTCAAAGATTTTCGGCCCGATACCATCGACATTCAGGAGTTCTTGGCGGTTTTTGAAGCCGCCGTGCGCCGTGCGGTAGGCGAGGATGTTGTCCGCCGTACCCGGCTGAATGCCCGCCACGTACCGCAGCAGGTCGGCGTTGGCCTGGTTGAGGTCGACGCCGACTTCGTTGACACACGCCGCCACGGTGGCGGTCAGTTGTTCGCGCAGGCGGCGCGGGTTCACATCCTGCGGATGGTGCCCCACACCAAACTGGCGCGGGTCAACCTTCACGGCTTCGCGCAGCGGGTCCTGCAGGCGCCGCGTATTAAAGGCGGCCGCGCGCACGCCGGTATCGAGCGACGGCTCGGCCGCACGGCCGGTCTTGCTGTTGGCGTAATGACTGGCGAGACTGTCGTTGAACGCGATGGCGGGCAGCTTGCCGCTTTCCAGATTCCGCGCCAGGCGGCTGATGAAGCGGCATGTCTCGCGGCCACTGTCGCCGGCCCCACGGCCAAGCGCCAAGGCCTTCACGCCATGATGCTCGATCAGTTCTGTCAGAGTCGTGCGCGTATGTTCGGCGCCGGCTTGCGTAAGCCCGGGGGCCAGGCTGGCGCTGGCGACCAACTGGCCCGCCCCATTGACCACCGCGACCTTGGCGCCGCCGTTTTCTTCGGGTTCGATGCCCAGCACGGGCTGCGGCCCGAAGGGCGCCGACATCAGCAGGTTATGGGCGTTCTCGCGGCAGACGCGGATGGCTTCTTCTTCGGCAGCCGTGCGCAGGGTGTTGAGCACTTCGCGTTCGAGCGTCGGCCGCAGGTGGCGGTGGTAGGCCTCTTCAATCGCGGCGCGAATGGGCGGCTCGAACTCGGTGCCCGGCGCCGTGAGGAAGCGATCTACCAG
>CAYMLC010000116.1:0-8729 GCA_964390765.1 uncultured Nitrospirales bacterium | reverse complement strand
GGCCATGCTCGAAGCCGCACGCGCCCTGATGACGCTGCCGCGCATGAAGAACGACATCGTCTTCATCTTCACCTCGAACGAGGAGAAGGGCAGCTCATCGATCCGGCACAGCCTCGAGCACCCGTGGCTGGAGAACATGTCGGCGATTGTGGGCCTTGAGGCGCGCGGCACCTATGGCCCCGCATTCCTGTTTCAGACCAGCCTCGGCAATCAACAGCTCGTGCGTGCGCTGGCCGATTCCGGCGCTCCCGCCACGGCCAATTCGATGATGATTGCGATCGAGGGCCGCACGCCCACGGGCACCGACTTCAGCAATGTGCGCCGCAAGCCGGGCCAGCTCGATGGCGTGCTTGGCTACGACATCGCGTTTGTTGGCGGGCTGGGCTGGTACCACACCCACAACGACCGGCCCGAGTTGGTGTCGAAGCACAGCCTGCAGCACCACGGCGAATATGTGATGGCGCTGGCGCAGCAGTTCGGACCGCTCGACTACCGCATGGAAGCGTCTGAAGACAACACCACCTACTTCAATCCCTTCGGCCACTGGCTGGTCAGCTACCCGTCGTTCCTCAGCCACGTGCTCAGCGGTGTGGCCGCGCTGCTTAGCCTGGCTGCGCTCGGGCTGGCCTGGCGCCGTGGCCTGTTCAACATGACCGGCTTTCTGGCGGCCTTCGCCATCGCCATCGCACTGGCGGCCGTGCTCGCCAGCGTCTTCTATCCGCTGCTGGTGCTGGCCTTCAACTGGTACTACGTCTTCATCGTCTACAACGCGCACATCTATCAGCTGGCGTTCGTCGCCATCACCTTCGCTGCGCTGGCCCTCGCGGCCGCCTGGGGCAGTGGCCGCCTCGGCGCGGCCCCGTTCTACGCCGTCACCCTGGTCTTGCTCACGCTGCTTGCCATCTCGCCCGCTTTCGTCGCGCTGCTCGGTGTGGCCGCAGGCTTGCACCCGCAGATTCCCGAGATACTCGGCGACATCGATGGACTCTTTACCGCCGAGACCACCTTCCTCTTCTCCTGGCCCGCCATCGGCGCCGCCCTGGGATTGCTGCTGGCGGCGCTTACGTACCGCGAAGGTGCCGGCTTACCGCAGGTGGCCCTGCTCAGCCTCGGCGCGCTGCCCGCGCTCAGCATGCACATGCCCGGCTTCTACATCCTGCATCTGTTCGGCGCCGCCCTCACGCTCATTCCCTTGTCGATACTTGTCTTTATGGTGGGCCTGCTGATCGTGCCCGCGCTCAGCCTCGCGCTCGGCGCGCGCGCCAACCGCTACGTCGCGCTCGGCTTCTTGCTCGTGGGGTTGCTCACCTTCGGCTACGGCTTCGTGACCAATGTTTACTCGCACACCAAGCCTATGCAGACGGGACTCAACTATGCGCTGAATCTCGAACAGGAGCAGGCCGCCTGGATCAGCAGCGACTCGAAACCCAACGCGTGGACCGCGCAGTTCATCGGCGCCGAGCCGCAGGTGAACAAGGTGAATACTATCCGCCCCGGGGTGAACCGCGAGGCCTTCATGGCTGAGGCGCCCCTGATGCCGCTCGCTGCGCCGCAACTCGAAGTGCTCGAAGACACCACCGCGGATGACCGGCGTACCGTGCGCCTGCACTATCGCTCGCCCGGCTATGCGCCCGAGGCCCGGCTGCGCGTGCTGCCGCCCGCCTATGTGCGCAGCGCCACGCTCGATGGCCAAACGCTAAACCCCGGCGGCCCCGGCTGGAACCTCAACATCGTGGTCATGCCGCCCGACGGCGACATCGACTTCGAGCTGGGCGTGGATGCCGACGACCCCCTGCGCATGCGCGTCGAAGAGATCTACTACCGGCTGCCCAATGTGGCGAGCATGGGGTACTCGCCCATGCCCGAGTGGATGGTGCCCAAGGCCAACACGCTCGATTGGTGGGAGGGCAACCGCGGCGCACTGGAAAGCAACCAGACCTGGATCATCGACAAGTTTGCCTTCGGCACGGGTACGCCGGAACCCGCGCCCGCGCCGGAGCCGGAGCCGGAACCCGCGCCCGCACCGGAGCCGGAGCCTGCGCCCGCACCAGAACCAGCACCCACGCCTGCGCCGGAACCGAGCTAAGGTCTACGCGCTTGCGCCTGGCCGTCGGCGCCGCTAGGCTCGCGCCATGAACTGCGGCAGCCTCGTCATCGTGATGCCGGTCTACGAAGACTGGCCTGCGCTCGATGCGCTGTTGCCCGCACTCGACCGCGCCTTGCACGCGGCCGGCCGCACGGCACGGGTGCTGCTCGTCGATGACGGCTCGAACACGCCGCTCCACCTGCCCGCCTTGCAGGTTGGTTTCGTGGCGCTGCACAACGTCGAGTGCCTGGCGCTGCGCCGCAACCTGGGCCACCAGCGCGCGCTCAGCATCGGCCTCACCTATGTGCACGAGCATATCCATGCCGATGCCGTGGTGGTGATGGACGCCGACGGACAGGACCGCCCGGAAGATGTGCCCCGCCTGGTCCATGCGCTCGAGCAGGCGCCCGCACCGCCGCCCGTGGTCTTTGCCGCGCGCCGCCGCCGGGCCGAGTCGCCCGGCTTTCGCATCGCCTATCACACCTTCCGCCTGGTGCATCGGCTGCTGGTGGGGCTGCCCGTGCAGACCGGCAACTTCAGCGTGGTGCCGCGCGCACAACTCGAGCGGCTCGTGGTTGTCTCAGAACTGTGGAACCACTACTCCGCCGCCGTCTTTCACGCGCGCCTGCCCACGCGCCTGGTGCCGACCGCGCGCGCGCCACGTCTGGCCGGGGACGCACACATGAGCCTGGTTGCACTCGTTACCCATGGGCTCAGCGCCATTTCCATCTACAGCGCTACCGTCGGCGTGCGCCTGCTGCTGGCCACGGGTGCCCTGCTGGGCGTGGTGGCCGTCTGCTGGCTGGTGCTGCTGCTCACCGCACCGGGTGGCGCCGCCGTGTGGATTGCCGGGCTCGGTGCCGTCTTGCTGACCCAGCTGCTGCTCGTCGCGTTTGGGCTGGTCGTGTTTATTCTCGGCGGTCGCGAGCGGCTCGCCTTCGTGCCCCTGCGCGACTACCACTATTTCGTGCGCCAACACGAAACACTCTACGAGCGCGGCAGCTGAGCCCACCCGGACGCCCGCGGCGCTACACGAAACCATTTCCCTTGCGCCTTACGCGGCTTGACTTGGATTGGCGGTCAGCCTCGAATACACAACTGCGCAAACATGTTTGCCTGTGCTGTATCCCAACCCTTCAAGAGGTGTCGCAGTCATGACCCGCCGAAACGGATTCACGCTCATCGAGTTGCTGGTCGTTATCGCCATCATCGGTATCCTCGCTGCCATCCTGCTGCCCGCACTCGCCCGCGCACGCGAAGCCGCCCGCCGCGCCAGTTGTCAGAACAATCTGAAACAGTTGGGCCTGATGCTGAAGATGTACGCCAATGAATCGCGCGGCGAACGCTACCCCACGATCGACCTGTTCGCCTGCAACATGACCAGCTTCGCATCGGATACGGACCCCTCATTCACTGTGAATGGATTCCAGGTCTACCCCGAGTACCTGACCGACCCGGGCATTCTGCTGTGCCCGTCCGACCCCGACGGCACCGATGTCGCCGAGGCCTTCCAGATTCCCGAAGAAGAGCGTGCGGATGTCATCGCCAACAATGCCATTTGGACGGGCAGCGACACGCGGCCCTTGCCGGCCAACTTCGACGAAGAATTCTTCACCTGTGAAATCGACAACGCGAACACCAGCTATCTGTACTACGGCCTCGCCATCGACCTGCCTGGTATTACCGATGACACGACCGAGTTCGAGTCGCGAGATATCTTTGGCATTTTCGCCGAGGCGATTGGCTTTTTCAGCAACAAGCCCGGGCTCGATCCGGCCATTGTCGAAGGCCTGGGCGATTTTCTATTCAGCTTGTTTACTGCGGTCAATAGCGACCCGCCGGTGGGCACGGATTTGTTTAACGACTTGCTGAACGACTGGGAAGTGGCCGACGGGGCGCTCACCATCTATCGCCTGCGCGAGGGAATCGAGCGCTTTCTCATTACCAACATCAATGACCCGGCCGCCAGTGCTGCCGCACAGAGTGATATCTGGGTCATGGCGGATTGGGTACAGGTCGATGTAGGCAGCCGTACGGAAGAGTTCAACCATATCCCCGGCGGTGCGAATGTGCTCTACCTCGATGGGCACGTCGAATTCCTGCGCTACCCCAACGAATGGCCGGTTAACCCCTTGCTCTCTATCGTCGCCAGCACGGACTTCCCGGTTCCGTAAGGGGCAGCTATCCACCGATTGCGCCGATTGGGTCGATTGGGGAACGTAGCAGGCGGGCGATGGGTGGCCCGTAGGCTTTGCATGTCTGGCCACAGATTGCACCGATTAACACCGATAGAAAGGCAAGGGAAGAGGATGAATGGGCGCCTGTGATGTGGTGCCCTTGTTCCCTTGCTGCAAATGTCAGTGCTCGGTGGTTTTGCATGTCTGTACTGGATACTGTCACTGAGGTCTCATAGTCTTTCATCTGTGTTAATCGGTGTAATCTGTGGACAAAAATCCGGAGCCTTGCGCCATTGCCTTAATCCGCGCGGGCTTACGGCGCTTCTTGCAAGAGTCCCCTGAGCCGCGGATAGTGCGACACCAGATGCTCCGGCAGGCGGAAGCGCTGGCCCATGGTTGCCGCCGCAATTTCCAGCGCATTCACCACGGCCTGCCCCTGATAGTGGTTGTTGGTCACCACGTACAGGTCGTTCACCCGTTTGCGCATCCGCTCGATCTTTTCGATCCACGGTGTCAATTCCTGCTGCGAATAGAGATAGTCATAGCGCTCGTTGCGGCCGGCATCCTCGCGGAACCAGTCGTGCGCATTGTGCCCATGCAACCGCACATAGCCCACAGGCGCGGTCGTGTGTTCCGTCGCATCCAGCGAATCATGAAACAGGGGCTGGTCGATATTGCAGAAAGCAATGCCGCGTTCGGCCATCGCCGCAAACACTTCTTCGCGGTCCCAGGACGCATGCCGCACCTCGACCACGAGCGGGTAGTCAGAGAACGCATCGAGCACGCGCGCCAGCCAGCGCCGGTTCTCCGGGATGCGTTTGAAGCTCCACGGGAACTGGACCAGCACCGCGCCCAGGCGCCCGGCCTCGGCCAGCGCAAGCAGCCCGGCATGGGTCTGCGCCTGGGTATCGGCATCGGGCCAGGCGGCGCGCTCGTGCGTAAACGCGCGATAGAGCTTGGCCGTAAAGCGGAAGTCGGGCCACGGTTCCACGCGCCGCACCCAACCCTCGACGTGGGCGGTGTTCAACGGGCGATAGAAGCTGATATTCAGTTCGACCGTGCGGAACCAGGGCGCGAGCAGCGACAGTGGATGCCGGGTGCGTGGCATCCCCGGCGGGTAGACGATGCCCTTCCAATCGTCGTAGCTCCAGCCGGCCGGGCCTATGCGCAGCATGCCGTGCCTCCGCGGGTGGACCGCTCCGCGCGCCCGCCCGTACACTCCCGCGCATGACCGACGCCACCCCAAAGGAACTGCGCCCGCACACCTTGACCGTGCTCACGCTCGTGCCCAACGCCGGCGACCGGCTGCCCCGTTGCCTCGCCAGCGTGGCCTTTGCCGACGTGCGCTTCTGCGTCATCGACCCGCGCACCAACGACGGCTCGGAACAGGTCGCCTTCGACACCGCCGAGCAGGCCGTTATTCACGAATACCGCAATGCTGCCGACCAGCGGAATTGGGCCCTGCCGCAGGTCGACACCGAATGGACGCTGGTGCTCGATGCCGACGAGTGGGTGCCGCCCGCCTTGCGCGCGCGGGTGCAGGCGATTGTGCAGCAGGCCGAGGGGCCCGACGGCTACCACATTCTTCGGCACAGTTATTTCTTTGGCAGACTGATCCGGCATGGGGGATGGGAACGCGATTACAACCTGCGTCTCTTCCGCACGCAGAAGGGGCGCTACCTCGAGCGGCGCGTGCACTCGAAGGTGGTGGTGGATGGTCCGACTGCCCGTATCGACGAACCGATGTATCACGATACCTACCGCGATTTCGGCGAGTATTTCGCCACCTTTCAGCGCTTCACCCAGTGGAGCGCGCAAGACCTGTTCGACGCCGGCATCCACCCGCGCACCCGCGACCTGGTGCTGCGGCCGTTCACGCGCTTTGTAAAAATGTACGTGTTGCGCCAGGGCTGGCGCGATGGCATGCACGGCGCCGTGCTCTGCATGCTGGCCGCGTTCTCCGTGTTCACCAAATACGCGAAGCTGTGGCAGTTGTGGCAGCAACACGACGGCGCGCCCAGCGCCCCGCCACAGGATCCCGATGCCCCCTGATTCGCGGCGCATCGTGTGGGCGCTTGGGGCCATCACGCTGCTTGGCGGCGCCCTGCGGCTCTACGGGCTGGCCACGCACAGCCTGTGGTACGACGAGACCTCGAGCCTCCTGTTCGGCGAGAGAGCGGTCACGTGGTCGCGTATCGCCAGTTCCGAATGGCTGATGGAAGTGCCGGGCATGGCCGTCATCAGCGCGGCGTGGACCCTGCTGGTCGAGGCCGTGCACCCGGGTCCGCGCTACGCCTGGTCCCACGATTTCCTCATCCGCCTGTTGCCCTGGACGCTCGGTACGCTCAGCATTCCGCTGCTCTATCTGGTGGGCCGCCGCTGGACCGGGGCCCCGCGCGCGGCACTGGCCGCAGCCGTGCTCTTCGCCGTGAATCCGTTCCAGGTCTACTACGCGCAAGAGTTCCGCAGCTACGCCGTGCTGGTGGTGCTGTGGCTCGGCGTCGCCGCGCTGCTGCATACCGCGCTGCACGCCAATCGCACGTACGCCTGGGTGGGGCTGGTGCTGCTGCAGGCCGCCTCGCTCAACACCAATTTCGTCACCCTATGGTACGCTGTTGCGCTGCACCTCTTCTTCGTCGTGTGGTGGCTCGTGCACCGCCGCCACCTCGCGCGCTGGACCGCGTGGCACGTGCTGTTCGTGGTGCTGTCGCTGCCGGCCGTCGCTTCGGCCATGCGGCTGGTCGACTTCTTCAGCGAGAAGACGATCGACTGGTTCGAGCCGCTGACCGTGAAGACCGGCGTCATCACCTTCAAGGCCCTCTTTGCCGGCTATGGCTTTACGCCCTGGGCCTATTGGCCTGCCTTCCTGTTCGGCGGCCTACTGGCGGTGTGGGGCTTCGTGCGGCTGGCGCGTGCGCGGCCGCTTGCCGCGGCGCTGTTCGTGCTGTTGTGTGGCCTGCCCATCGCCGTCAACTGGACCGTGTGGTACGTAAACGACTACTCGTGGTACCAGCACCGCTCGTTCATCGTCTCGGGCGCCTTTGTGCTGTTGCTGTGTGGCTATGCCTTCGCGGCACCGCGGCCCGCCGGCCTCCTGCGCCATCTGCCGCACGCCCTGGCCGCCGGGCTGCTGCTCAGTTCACTGCCGCTGCTGCGCGATGTCTACCACGACAACCTGCATCCCATCGACAGCCATCGTGTCGGCGCGTGGGAGAAAGTCGCCTGGCGGCCCGCCGCCGCCTACATCGATGCGCACTGGCAGCCCGGCGATTTCCTTGCGCGCAGCGGCCACTTCAGCACGCACAGCATGCACTGGTACCTGCCGGACCATCCGCAGACCCGCGTCGGGTTGGCAGAGGGGGGATACGCGGCCACACTCGCAACCTGGGGTCCGCGCTTCGAAGTGATCCTCGCTCACTACGACATGTTGCCCACACACGTGGCCGAAGCCACGGCCGGCGCGAAGCGGGTGTGGTTCATCGAACCCACGGGTATCCACTTCGACTGGCAGCCGACCGCGGAAAACCTGCGCGCCTGGTTCGAGGAGAACGCCCGCTTCGTCACATCGCAGGCGTTCGATGGCGTGCGGGTCTCGCTCTATGCGCTAGAACCACTCGTCGATGATGAACACCACGATACTGATGGGCAGAAACAGGTAGAAACAGATTGAGCCGGCATCGCCGATGTCGCAGCGGTCGAAGAGTCCGAAGTCGAACAGAAACTTGTCCATGCCTACCCCCGTGCGCGGCTGTGCGCGCTATGCAGTTGCTTGGTCCGGCAGCGGCACCCGGCGCCGCGCCAGGCTGCCGTCGTTCTCGCGCATCACCTGTACCACGTGCGTGATGCCCAAGTCTCGCAGATAGGCCGCGGCCGCATCGTAGTGCGCGCCCACATCGGCCACGGCGTGGCTGTCGTCGCTCAAGGCCAACGGTATGTCGCGCGCGGCCGCCGCCTCGACCAGCCACGGCGCGGGGTAGGGGCGGCCCAGCCCTTTGCGATAGCCCGCGGTATTGACCTCGACGATGCTGTCGACCTGCGCAATCGCGTCGAGCGCATCCATGGCTGCCGCGCGTACCGGCGCCGTCGCCACGGCTTCTGGTGCCGGTGCGTGCTTGGCCACCAAATCCAGGTGACCGATAACATCCGGCTGCAAGGCCAGGGCCATCTCGGCCACCTGTTCATAGTACGCCACCGCCAGTGCTTCCACGCCGCCCGCACGTTCCGCCGCCTGCGCGAACAGGGCGGGCGAGTAGTCGATGATGACCTCGTTCACATAGTGCACCGAGCCCACCATCCACTCGAACCCATGCGTTGCGCGCAGCGCGTGCATCACCTCGGCGTAGCGGGCCGGCGGCACCACCTCGGCCTCGAAGCCCTTCAGCAGCGTGATGCGGCCGGCATACTCGGCGCGCAGCGCATCGACCCGCGCGGCATACGCGTCTATCAGTTCAAACAACGTCTCCACC
>CAYMLC010000115.1:0-8748 GCA_964390765.1 uncultured Nitrospirales bacterium | reverse complement strand
TGCCCATGGTCCAGGTGTCGCCGCAGCGGCAGATTTCGTGCACGAAGTTGTGCAGTACCTGGCGGCCCTGCAGCGTGTGCACGACCTCGGGGTGAAACTGCACGCCGTACAGCTGCTTCGCCGGATGGGCGACGGCAGCGAAGGCGCAATTCTCGGTGGTGCCCAGCACCTCGAAGCCTTCGGGCAACTGGGTAATCGCATCGCCGTGGCTCATCCACACCTGGGTGTGCTCGTCCACGTTGCGCAGCAGGCCGGTGTGGTTGGTGTGCGTGAGGTGCGCGATGCCGTATTCGCGCTTGTGCGCGGGCGCCACCGTGCCACCCAACTCGCTGGCAAAGAGCTGGCAACCGTAGCAAATGCCGAGTACGGGCACGCCCAGGTCGTAGACGCCGGGGTCGGGCTTGGGCGCACCGGGCGCATGGGTGCTGGCGGGGCCGCCGCTGAGAATCACGCCGGCGGGATTGTGGTTGCGCACCGCATCGAGCGAGGCGTTGAACGGCAGGATGAGGCTGAAGACGTTGGCCTCGCGCACGCGCCGTGCGATGAGCTTGCTGTACTGCGCGCCGAAATCGAGCACGACGATGGGGCGGCCGTGGTCGGACATGGCGGCTACCTCGGAATCTGGTAGTTGGGGGCGTCTTCGGTAATCATCACGTCGTGCGGGTGGCTCTCGCGCAGGCCGGCCGCGCTGATTTCGACGAAGCGTGCCTGCGCGCGCAGGTGGGCCAGGTCGGGGCTGCCGGTATAGCCCATGCCCGCGCGGATACCGCCGATCAGCTGGAAGACATAGTCGGCCAGTGCACCGCGGTAGGGGACCCGCGCTTCGATGCCCTCGGGCACCAGCTTGCGCTCGTCCTCTTCGAACTGCATATAGCGCGTGGCGCCGCCGCGCTTCATGGCCTTGATGCTGCCCATGCCGCGCACCACCTTATACGTGCGGCCTTCGTACAGCACCTTGTCGCCCGGGCTCTCTTCGGTACCGGCGAAGAGGCTGCCGATCATCACCGAACTGGCGCCGGCAGCGAGTGCCTTGACGATGTCTCCGCTGAACTTGATGCCGCCGTCGGCGATCACGGGCACGTCGTGCTCATCGGCCACGGCGGCCACTTCCATAATCGCCGTCAGTTGCGGCACGCCCACGCCCGCCACCACACGCGTCGTGCAGATCGAGCCCGGGCCGACGCCCACCTTCAGCGCGTCGGCCCCGCGCGCAATCAGGTCGCGGGCGGCCTCGGCGGTCACGATATTTCCGCCGATCACCTGCGCTTCGGGAAAGCGCTCCTTCACCTGCGCCACCATCTCGAGCACCATTTCGGAGTGGCCGTGCGCCGAGTCGACCACCAGCACATCGGCGCGCGCTTCGAGCAGCGCCTGGGCGCGCTCGAGTTCACCCGGCCCGACACCCACGGCGGCGCCCACGCGCAGGCGGCCCATGTCGTCGGTGCAGCGGTTGGGGAAGTCGCGCGCCTTATTGATGTCCTTGATGGTGAGCAGGCCGACCAGTTTGCCGGCCTCGTCGGTAATCGGCAGCTTCTCGATACGGTGCTCGTGCAAGAGGCGCTTGGCCTGGTCCAGCTCGACGCCCGGCCGCACGGTGACCAGTTTTTCCTGCGGCGTCATGACCGTGGCGATGCGCACACTGAAATCTTCCTGGAAGCGCATGTCGCGGTTGGTCAGGATACCGACCAGGATACCTGCGTCGCTGGTGATGGGTACGCCCGACACGTGGAAGCGCGCCATCAGCGCTTCGGCGTCTTGCAGCGTGTGCTCGGGCGACAGGGTAAACGGGTGCGTGATGATGCCGCTCTGCGAGCGCTTGACCCGGTCGACCTCGCCGGCCTGCTCGTCGACGGTCAGGTTCTTGTGAATGATGCCGAGGCCGCCCTCTTGCGCGATGGCGATGGCGAGGCGCGCCTCGGTCACCGTGTCCATGGCGGCGCTGACCAGGGGCAGGTTCATCCGCAGGCCACGCGTGAGGCGCGTATGCAGTTGCACGTCGCGCGGCAACACGTTCGAGCGCGCGGGCATCAGCATTACATCGTCGAAAGAGAGGCCCTTCTGAATACGGGCCAGGCGCGCTTCGAGATCCATGGCTACCCCGAGCCGGTGGCGGCATCCGGCGTTGAGTCGGGAATTATAGAAACGTGTTGGCGGGCATGCAACGTGCCAGGCCGTGGTGACATAGGGGGTGTACATTCACAGGGTACGTGTGCGATATGGGATACGGGAGGGCACGACATGCGACACGGCATCATTCAGTGCGCGGGCCTGTGGGCCTTGTTGCTCGGCGCGCCGCTTGCGCACGCCGCTGACCTGACAGTCGACACGGCGAACGACAGTGGGCCCGGCTCGCTGCGCGAAGCAATTCTGACGGCGAACGGCAACAGTGAGCCCGACACCATCACCATCACGGCCACGGGGGTCTTGACCCCGCAGACGGCCCTGCCTGCGCTGACCGAGGACCAGAACCAGATCGTTGTAGATGGCGGACCTTTCACCATCGATGGAACCGACCTGGGCGAGTTGGGCGTGGGCCTGGCCATTGGCAGCAACGCCAACGCCGCCGACGGGCTGATCACGATTAACTGCGCCATCGCCGGCATTGCGGTGCTGGGCAACGACAATCTGGTCGAGAACTGCGTGAGCGGCCTGACGGTGGTGGGGCTCTCGGCGCCGAACGCGGCCGGCTTCCTGCTGGGTGGCGCGCGCAACACGGTGCGTAATTGTGTGGCCAGCGCCAACAGCGTGGCCGGTATCGCCGTACAGGGCAGCACGGCCGTGGACAATGTGCTCGAGAGCAACATCGTGGGGCTGTCGGCCAGCACGGTCACATCGCTCGGCAACGACGGGCCCGGCATCATCGTGAGCGCGGACGCAAACAACACGCGCATCGGCCGGGCCGACGGCACGCGCGGCAACACGATCACCGCAAACGCAGGCAGCGGCATCGAACTGCAACAGGTCGATGGCACCGAAATCTATGGCAACGATATCGGCCTTAAGACCAACGGCATTGTGGTGGCCGGCAACCAGGGCTTCGGCGTGGCGGTGGTGGGCGGCAGCGGCACCATCGTGGGCGCCGTGGGCGATGGCGGCAACCGCATTCAGGGGCACGACACCGACGTCTATGTGCCGCTGGGCGGCGAAGTGGTGATCGTGAACAACGAGATTGGCGCCAACGGGTTTCCCGCCACCTTCGGCGTGTGGTTCAACGGCGCGGCAGCGGCCCCCGGCCTGCAACGCGTGGGCGGCACGGCGGCCGAAGCCAACCTGATTGCCTATCACACCTTTGGCGTGCGTGTGGTCACGGAAAACACCACCACCCCTACGCTCTCGCGCAACCGCATCTTCGCGCAGGACACCGCGGCCATCGTGCTCGAAGGACCGCCGGGGCTCATCACCCCGCCCACGGTGACCACGGTGGCGCCGGCCGCGGGCGTAGCGGTACCGAATGCCGAAGTACAGTTCTTCGTGGACCGCGGCAACCAGGCATTTCAGTTTGTCGGCAGCACAACCGCCGGCAGCAATGGCGTGTTCGGCACACCGCTCGACCTGTCTGAATTCGATGATGGCACCTGGTTTCTCACGGCACACGCAACGGACCCGGCGGGCAATACCTCGGCGCTGAGCGGCCCGATCGCGATCCCGGCGGCGCCGGGTGAGGGCGAGGGCATGCCCGAAGGCGAGGGCGCGGTTGAAGGCGAAGGGCTTGCCGAAGGTGAGGGGGTAGCTGAGGGTGAGGGCGTAGCTGAAGGAGAAGGCGAGGGTATGGTGGAAGGGACGCCCGAGGGTGAAGGGGCCGTAGAGGGTACCCCCGAAGGTGAAGGCACGGCTGAAGGCGAAGGCGCCGTTGAAGGCGAAGGGCTTCCTGAAGGTGAGGGTATAACCGAGGGCGAAGGACTTGCCGAAGGTGAGGGTATAGCTGAGGGCGAAGGACTTGCCGAAGGTGAGGGCGTAGCTGAAGGTGAAGGCGAGGGCATGATGGAGGGTACACCCGAGGGTGAAGGGGCGGCTGAGGGCATGGCCGAAGGCGAGGGTACGCCCGAGGGCGAAGGCGCGGTTGAGGGCGAAGGCGAGTGTGTATCGGGACCGATTCACACCGCGGACCAAGATGCCAATAATGCCATTAACCTCTCGGAACTGTTGCGTGTGATCCAGTTCTTCAACAGCGGCGGTTTGGGTTGCCAGGCGGGCACGGAAGACGGCTATGCCCCGGGCGCCCCCGACCAGGACTGCTGCCCCCACGACAGCGACTACGATGCACAGGACTGGAGAATCAATCTCAGCGAGCTCCTGCGCCTCATCCAATTCTTCAACAGCGGCAGCTACACCTTCTGCCCCGCAGAGATGACGGAAGACGGATACTGCCCGGGCGTGTAGTACGGCCCCGCCTATACACGCTGGGCGGATGCGCCTATACTGACGTGTAACCACTGAGGTGCGCGGAGGTGCATGTGATGCTTATGGCTTGTATCGCCGGCTGCATAGCCGGCCTGGTTTGCTGGAGCGTAGCGGGGGTCGCGCAGGCGGGCGTTTCATCCTTGGCATGCGGCGACACCACGCTTACCGGCCAGGTACCTGTGCCGCCCGATCCCTTCGCGGGCTTCTCGGGCACGGGCGAAGGCACAAACTCTGTCTTCTTCGATGACTTCAGTGGAAACCGCCTGCCCATTGCCGGGCTGCGCTGGTGGGGATTTGAACTGGACACCGACTTCAAGCCTTGTCAACGCGACTCGACTACGTTTGAGATTAGTATCTGGGATGCGAGCGGCGGCGACCCCAACGCTGTGGTGGCGCTGTCTGAAGTCGAGGCGACCCGTGTCGACACGGGGCTCATCTACAACGATAAACCACTCTTCCGATACGAGGCCCTGTTCGACACACCCGTCCAGGTAACCGCCGGATTTGTGAGCGTCTTTGCCTTGGGTGAGTTGGACTGCCGCTTCTTTTGGGTAGAGTCTGAAGAGGGCAACGACGCGGCGGTTGGCAGCCCGGCCGGCGCCGCAAACTACTTCCCGGCCTCTAACGATTTCGCCTGGTGCTTGATACTGCCCGTCCAACCACCACTGGTCTGCCCCGGCGGCAGCGCCTTTGCGCAGACTCCCGAAGAACCCGTCAGTGGCGGCCTCGGTGGTTTCTTGTCCGACGACCAACTAGGTACAAGCTTTCTCGCAGAGAACTTCTCGGGTGTCAGCGAGCCTATTGTCCGGCTGCGATGGTGGGGCACGTTCGATGATTCCGGCCCGTGCGCCCCTATCTTTCCTTTCAACTTCGAGATCCGATTCTATGCCGGCGACAGCCTCGGCGTGGGCACGGTGCAATCTACGCAGGTCATCAGTGTTAATCCAGTCGATACCCTTCAACGCGTAGCCTTTTCTAGCCCATTCTTCCCTGTGTTCGAGTTCAACGCCGAGCTGGTGGCCCCGGTCAACCTGAGCGAGGGCTGGGTACTCATCGCTCGGACCGGTGCCACAGACGGCTGCCGTTTCGCGTGGTTCAGCAGCCCAGACGTGGATGGCTCCATCCAAGGCAATACGACCTTTGTTTCGAACAATTTCGACCTGACCCTGTGCGTTAGCACCGCCAACGCCTGCGCCAAGAGCGGCACGCACACCGCCGACGTGAGCATCAACAATGTCATCAGCCTCTCTGAACTGCTGCGCGTCATCCAGTTCTTCAATACCGGCTCGTTCAATTGTCAGGCCGGTACCGAGGACGGCTTTGGTATTGGCGGTCTGGATATCGAAAGTTGCTGCCCGCACGACAGCGACTACAACGCACAGGACTGGGCCATTAACCTCACCGAGTTGTTGCGCCTCATCCAGTTTTTCAACAGCGGCGGCTACAGCTTCTGCCCGATGGACGGCACCGAAGACGGCTATTGCCCTACGGGTACGTAGCCGTACTAGAGCCGGGCAGGGCCCCGGCGCGTGAGGTGGATGTCGTCGAAGTAGGCGTGTACCGGCAGGGTCACGCCGCCCTGGGTGGGGGTGAGGCGCACAGCCATGCCGCGCGTGATAAGCGCATTTTTCGCCGGTCGACCCGTCGCGCGGTGCCCAGTTGTCATGCCCGCATCCCAATGCACGGCCCTTGCCCGGGCGCCCGCCGCGCGCTGCTTCTTCACCCAGCCTTGATGCACAAGATAGCATAGCGGAATTGAGACGGCGCGTTGTGCGTGTTAGCCTAGCAACGCTTGGCTGTGCTTCCGCCGTGCGGCCCCCGCTGGCCTGCTCCCAGGCCGATGACCGCGAGAAGTGAGTAGATGGAACCCGTACGTAGGATGCGCGTGTGGACGGTGCGCGCCACCTTGATGGTGGTGGTGGCCGCGGCATTGGCGCTTTTTTCTTTGAGCCGCGACGCGGCCGTGGGGCTGTTGATGGGGGGCATTGCGGGTGCGCTGGCCTTCTGGTACACCGCCCACCGGGCCGAGCAGCTTGCGGCCACGGCGCCCGATAAACTACGCTCTCATCTCCTCGTGACCCCGCTGCTGCGCTACGCACTCTATGGGCTGGTGCTCTGGCGCGCGCACGTGCTCGACCCCGCTACCCACCATGGCCTACTGGCTGCGGTGGCCGGTCTGTTTGCGACGCATGTCGCCGCCGGGGTCTATGCCTTCGCAGTGGAAGACGAGGTGGGGCAAGAGAGGTAACGGCGTGGAACACATCGGCGAACGCCTGGTCTGGTATTACATCCCATTTACCGACATCCCGATTCCCCTGGGCGGGCTGAACATCATTACGGTTGTGAACACCGTACTGGTGATGGCCTTCGTATTCGCGGTGCTGCGGGTGGGCGCGCGCCAGCCGCAGCGCATTCCCGGGCGCATGCAGTACATCACCGAAGCCTTTGTGACCGCGTTCGACGGGCTGGTTTCCAGTTCGCTCGAACTCGAGACGCCCAAGCAGAACCGCGCGTTTCTGCCGCTTATCGTGGCGCTCTTTGCGTTTCTGCTGATTTCGAACTTCTGGGGCTTCATCCCCACGCACTGGTTCGAAGAGCCGACGGCCGACATCAATACGACGCTGGCACTGGGCGCCATGGGGATGGTTATCGCCTGGTATTGCGCGGTGCGTGCCAAGGGCTTCTACGGCTTCTTTGAAGAGCTGTGCGGCCCGCTCTTTGCCCAGGAAGGTGGCGGGGTGGTGGGCAAGCTTTCGGCCCTGTTCTTCCTGCCACTCAACGTGGTCGGCGAGATCGCGAAGATTGTGTCGATCTCGTTCCGCCTGTTCGGCAACATCATCGGCGGCGCCATCATCATCATCGTGGTGTCGACGCTGGTCTATAACTTTACTCCGCTGGCCATGGGGCTGGACCTCTTCTTTATCTTCTTTGTGGGCACGGTGCAGGCCTTCGTCTTCACCATGCTCACGCTCACCTATATCGCCGTGGCGATTAAGTAGACGGACAGCGCACGTGGCACTCGAACCACAGACTTGGGAATTGTTGGGCCGCTTTATCGGGGCGGGCGTCGCGCTCGGCCTCGGCGGCGTGGGCGCCGCGGTGGGCATGGGCATGGCCGCTGCACAGACGCAGAGCGGCATCATGCGGCAGCCGCACATCCAGGGCTCCATGCTGCGCACCATGCTCATCGGTCAGGCGGTCGGAGGCAGCCCCTCCATTTTCGCCTTGGTCGTGGGATTGCTCATCCTCTTCATTCCCGCAGCGAATCCGGAGCAGGTTGGCGGCAATTTTTTTGCCGCGATGGTGGGCGCCGGCTTCGCGATCGGCTTTGCCGCGCTGGGCAGCGGGCTGGGCTGTGGCCGGCCGGCCGCGGAAGCGTGCGACGGCGTGGCGCGCAATCCACGCCGCAGCGCCCCCACCACGCAGGCGATGATCATTGGCCAGGCCGTGGCGCAATCGCCCAGCATCTTCGGCCTGGTTGTCGCGCTTATCCTGGTGCTGCGCCAGCCGGCTGGTACCGACTTTGTGAACATGGGCATCGGCATTGGCGCCGGGCTGGCTGCGGGCGTCAGTGCGCTGGGCGCGGGCATTGGCTCGGGCATCACGGCGGGGGGTGCCACGGCGGGCGTCAGCAACTGGCCGCGCAGCTATGGCATTACCGTGCGCACGATGCTGATTGGCCAGGCCGTGTGCGAGACGCCGGCCATCTTCGGCCTGCTGGTTTCGTTTATCATCCTGTTTGCCCTGGGCGACGTAAACGCCGACCTGCCGGGCTTTGCCCGCATCTTTGGCGCCTCACTGGCGGTGGGCTTCGGGGGTATTGGCCCCGGTATCGGCAGCGGGCTGGCTGGCAGCAGCGGCTGCACGGCCACCGCCCTGCGCCCGGACAAAGACACCCTGGTCTTGCAGACCATGCTGATTGGCCAGGCCGTTGCCCAGTCGACGGCCATCTATGCACTCATCATCGGGCTGTTGCTGCTCTACGCGATTTAGGGCGCGGCGGCACGGCGAACCAAAGAAGAAGGACGCGAAGCGGAATGGACGCAACAACGCTGTACACCCTGCTGGCACAGACCGTGGCCCAGGCGCCCCCGGGCGTGGCCGAAGGCGGCATTACCGGGGCCGACCTGGTGAGCGCGGGCGCCCTGATCGGCGCGGGCATCTGCATGGGCTTCGGCGCCATCGGCCCGGGCATCGGCGAAGGCTTTGCGGCGGGCAAGGCGGCCGAGGCCATTGGCCGTTCGCCCGAAGACGCGGGCCTGCTCACACGCACGATGCTGATCGGTCAGGCGGTGTCGGAATCGACCGGCATCTATTCGCTCGTTGTGGCCCTGCTGATCCTGTTCG
>CAYMLC010000114.1:0-8787 GCA_964390765.1 uncultured Nitrospirales bacterium | reverse complement strand
GTGGCGGTGGCGCGCTCGCTTTGCAACGGCGCAGCGGCCATTGCCCGTTCGCGTGGTTCGGGTGCATCGGCCAGCGCTGCCTGCAGGTCTTTCAGCAGGCGCTCGCGGTCCAGGCGGCGCTCGTCCATGGCGCGGCTGGGCGCAGACAGCGCGTCGCTGAACAGTGCCAGCAGCAGGTGCCCGGCGCCGGCATCGCTGTGACTCAGGCGCTCGGCGAACTTATTGGACTGCGACGCAACCCGGATGAGCCGCGGTGTGTAGAAGGGTTCGCCCGCATGCTGCACGGGTGGCCCGGTCCAGGCGGCAGCCTGCATGGCGCGGCCCACGGCGTAGAGATCGTTCAGGTAGGTGTCGCGGATGGGGGCGGGCCATTCGTCGGCGTGTTCGAGCAAGACCGCGTAGAGATGCTCGACACCGACATAGTGCGTGCCCTGCGCGATGCTGCGCTGGGCGGCCTCTTCCAGCAATACGGCGACGGTGCGGGATACCTGGAGTTTCAAGGGCCCGCGTTCTCCTGCGGCCATCGCGTGCAGCGTTCTCTTGGCCACCACCGTGGCGGCCGCCGCTGCCCACGCCCCCTAACAGCCTAGCACGGCCGGTCAGGCTTCGTCTTCGGCCCGTGTGTATTCGCGCTCGTACCACTCGCGCCACTCGGCGGCATAGCGCTGTATCCATTCCAGTACCGCCTCGCGGCCCAGGTCGCGCTGGGCGTGCTGGCTGGCGATCCACTTGTAGCGCTGGATTTCCTGCCGTTGCATATCGAGCATGTGCTGCTGGCGGCGGCGCCGCCAGGCAGGGGCGTGGTGTTCGAGCCAGTCGTTGCGGGCCATTTCGAAGCCCACATCGTAGCCGCGCTCGCGCGAGAGGAAGTACTTGTGCCGTTCTACCTCGTGCCGCTCGGCGCGCGTGAGGTCATCGACCATATAGCCTGTTGTACTGCCCATAACCGGACGGAGCCAAACTCCGCCAATCCCCAGGTTGCCCAGATTACCAGCCGGCGCTTGCCCGCCGGGCCCGCCCTTCCGCTGAGCGCGACTTCGTAAGTGTAACAGAACGCCACGGTTTTGCACGGATTTTTTTTTGGTGCCCCAACTATTGGGATGCGGGCGACCCGGCCTCCGCCGTGCGTGCTTCCTCGCGTGCCGCCCGCACGAGGTGCCACGGCGTGTGGTTCAGCGCGGGCACCTGCGCGATGGGATAGTTGACCCACGGCCCGGAGCCGGCATAGGCAAAGAACTGGGCGACAAAAATGGAAGCGGCGACGACGAACCATATTGGAACAGCGGCGGCGACGCCGAGCGCCGGGTGCAGGTAGCGGCGCGGGGGCGAGGCAGGGGTGAGCGCACCAAGGGCCGTACGCTCCGTCAGGTGGAGTGCCGCGCGCACCCGCTCGCTACGGGCCACGGCGCGGGCGAGGCCCTTCGCGTAGACGGACGCGGCGGTGCGCTTGAGCGCCACAATCAGGGGGAACAGCACCAGCGCGACCACAAACCAGTAGGTGCGTGCGATGTCGACGAGTTCGCCTGCGGGCGCGTCGATCAGTTCCTCGTTGTCTTGCGTGTAGAAGGCGATGAGGGTACGCGCAAAGAGAAAGACCATGGCCACCGCCGCATAGCAGCCGGCGAGCCACAGACTGCCGAGCGGACGCACGGCCCAGCACGCCCACAGCGTGCGCAGGTCGAGCGCGCTGCGCCAGTCGCGCGTGACAGCAAGGCGCGCCTGGGCGAGGGGCACAAAGAGCATGGCGGCGATAAAGAAGGCGATACCGCTGAAGCCGAGCGTTGGGCCGACCCAGGCGCGGGTGTAGCCTTTGGCGAACGAATTGTCCCAGCCATAGAGCCAGGAGAACGACCAGCAAATGCCTGCGGGTGCGAGCCAGACGGCGGTGGTGAGCGTGGCGACGAGGCCCAGCCGCGCGTTCTCGGCAAAGCCCCCCAGCCAGCGGGTGCGGCGCCGAGGCGCGGCGGTGGGTCCGGCGAACCAGCCCGGCATGGCGGCGGGGGTGTGGCCCCAGGTACGGGCCGCGGTACGTTGGGCGCGGCGCAGACTCCAGCCCAGCGCGAGCACGGCGGTTGGCGTCGTCATGCAGACGAGCGCGCCGAGCAGCCCGTTCTTCAGCCCGCGCAGCCCTGCGCGCAGGCGCGTCACGCGAAGACTTCCTCCAGTGCGCCGGCTTCGGCATAGCGCGCCTCGAAGCCCATGAGTCCGCCTACGGTCGCGGCGATGTTGGTCTGGTTGACCGCACGGTCGACCACCTTGCCGCGCGGCACACCGGTGCCGAAGACGAGCGCGAAGATTTCGTGGCTGGTGCGCGAACCGAAGTGGTGCTGGAAGGGCACGTGCATCATGCGGTTCGAATCGCGGCCGCAGTCGGGCATCACAACGAAGACGGTGTTGCCGGCGTAGAAGGGGTCGGCCTCGACCGCGGCCACCAGCCGCTCGAGGGCGTGATCGATAATGCGGATGCCGTCGAAGTAAAACGCGGGATTGCCCCAGTGCACATAGTCGGGGTCATTGTAGTTGATCATCATAAGGCGCGGGCGAAGTTGGTTCATGGCGGCCACGGCCAGATGGGTGAGCAGGCGGTCCCCGCGCGGGCACTTCAACCCCGAGTCGCCATAGCGTTCGCGCCAGCGGTCCCAGAAGGCTTCGACCTCGGGCGAACTGAGGTCGCGGCCGCCGGTGCGGTAGTCGAGCGCCTCCATCTCGGCCAGGCGCTTTTCGGCCTCGGCGCGCGATTCGTCCTCTTCGATACCCGCCTCGAGCTGGCGGCGCAGAATGTGCTGCTTGAACCGGAACAGGCTGATCGTCGTGCTGCGGTACTGCACGCCGAACAGGTGGTGGTTGCTGAAGTTGTAGAACTCTTCGTCCGTGCGGTCTTCGCCGTTGATGATCACGGCCTCGTGCGGGGCCACGGCGAAAGTGCCGCGCAGATACTCGAAGAGGGTGGGCACGGGCGCTTCGAAGCGCGCGCCAATCAGGCGGCCGCCCACGTCTTCGTAGCGGTGGTACTTGCCCGTAAGGATGTAGAGCGTGCCCTGGCCGTGGCTGGTCTCGATGTCGCTGAACTGATCGATGCGTACGTCGGGAAAGAATACGCCGCGCGGCACAAGCTGCTGCAGGAAGTAGGGGGCGTAGGTCTGGTCTGGGTTCAGCACTTCTTCGCGGCGAACACCGCCCCCGAAGCGCACGATAACCACGTTGGGCCCGCGATAGCCGGGCAGCGTCTCGGCGGCTGCGGCCCCCGGCCACGCGAGCGCAGCACTGCGGGCGGCGGCGCTGGCCAGGAAGTGGCGCCGGGTCAGGGCATGGTCAGACATGAATGGCGTCCTCGCTTTACTGTCTGCCGGTATACCCCGAATCGCGCGCCGACGCAACGGCGGTAAAGTATGGCTAGAGGGCGCCAAGCGCTGAACGCGGAGACGGCGCGTAAAACGACCGTGCACACAATGGCGACGATGGGTGGACGGTCTGAAGCGGCCGGGGCGGCACGGTTGCCGGCGCGCGCTACTTCCCGGGGGCACCTTTCAACGCGGGCGCTTTGGCCGCAGGCGCCTACCGATCAGGCAATCTCGGTACGCGCACGGTGTCCTCCGCCCGCTGTTGTACCAGCCGGTGGCGCATCACGCATCCGGCGGGACAACAATGTGGAAGTAGCCGCGCAGTTCGTCGAGCGCGAAGCCGGTGGCCTGGTCGTCGGGGTACAGCGCGTCGAGTTGTTCGCGGATCGCGGGCTGGATGTTCTCGGCCGGGCCATGGCAGGTCAGACATTGCGCCTGCGTGCGAATGAGCAGCAGTGCGGCGACGTGCCGTGTGCCAGGGTGCTCCAGATAAACCGGCTCCTCGCGCCGCTCGGCCACATAGGGGCGCGCCCAGTCGGGCGGGGCGTTGTCAGGATTACGCGTGCGGAACGACGTGCGGCCGATCGTGAGGTTGTATTCGTTCGATACGGCCGCCGCCAGTTCCGGGGCCACCTCGCTGCATACGGCGATGGCGCCGGCGGGCCCCTCGTCCTGCATCGCCGCCATCAGGGCAGCCTGCAACCGCGCGAACAGCGCGTCCCGCGCGGCGTCGGCCTTTGCGAGTTGTTCGCGTTGTGCGGGGGCCAGGTCTTGTGGCGCAGTCGCCTGCCACGCTTCCGAAGGCGCCGTGCCGGTGGCCAGCCAGGTCCCCGCGCCGGCCAGTACGAGGATGACGATTGCCGTGATGATCAGTGCGCGCATGAATCATGCCCTCATTTGTGCGGCACGCGTGGTGGCGAACCGGCGCCAATTTCTGGCCACGTGTATCCCCATTTGGTTACCTGTCTTTGCCGCGGCCCGAACGTCAACGGTACGCCATCGGCATTCGTGGACGCGCCGCTTCGTATCCCCTGTGCAGTTGGCGGGCGAGCGCCTTGACGAGTCTGGCGTTTTCCGCGAGGTCCACGACATTGCGGTTCTCGGCTGCGTCGCTGCGGTGGTCGTAAAGTTCCCGGGCGACAACTTCCTCCTGGCGCGGCGCGTGCCATTCGGTATAGCGGTGGGTGTCGGTGCGCATGGAGTACCCCATGAACCGCCCACGCGGGTACTGGCTGAATGCAGCGGTCTTCCACGGGCGGTCCGGTTCGGTGAAAAGCGGTGCCGCACTGGTACCTTGCAGGTGCCCTGGTTTGTCGAGGTGGCACAGGTCGCACAGCGTGGGATAGACGTCTACCAGTTCCACCAGTGCGCGGGTGCGTTGCCCTTCGGGCTGGCCGGGCGCGCGAAAGATGAGCGGAGCGTGTACGTCGACCTCGAAGTTGGTGTGCTTGCACCACATGCCGTGTTCGCCCAGTTTCCAGCCATGATCGCCCCACAACACGATGACCGTATTCTGCGCCAGCTCGAGCCTTTCCAGTGCGTCGAGCACCCGGCCAATCTGGGCATCGACGTAGGATATGCAGGCGTAGTAGCCATGGATGAGTCGCCGCGCGAGTTCATCGGGCATGGGTCCAGAGCGCGGCACGCCGGCGTAGCCGCGCAACTCGCCCCAGGCTGTATGGCCCAGTTCCGGGCTGTCTAGCGGTGCGTAGGGGTTGTCCGCCAGTGGGATGGCATTCGCGTCGTAAAGGTCCCAATACTGCGCGGGCGCGTTGAACGGCAGGTGCGGCTTCTTGAAACCGACTCCCAGAAAGAACGGTGCGTCGCCGAACTGCTCGAGCGAAGTGATCGCTTCATCTGCGATACGGCCGTCGGCGTAGGCGTTGTCGGGCACGTCGGCGCGCTCGAAGGCGGGGCCCATGCCGCGCCGCAGGGCGTTGGGGTACTTCTCATCGTGGGCGCGGGCCAGCGCCTGAGCGGCCGGGCTCAGGTAGCCCCGCCCAACCCAGTCGCCCTTGGGGTCGTGGTCACCGTGCGTCCAGCCGACCTGGTCGTCCTTGCCGTAGTGATAGATCTTGCCAATGCTCTTGGTGGCGTAGCCGTTTGCCTTGAAGTGGCGGTTAAGCGAGTAGGCATCGGGCACGTGTTCGTAGAGAGGCTGATTGCGGTAGATCTCGCCCACGTCGGGCCGGTAACCGCTCAACAGGCTGGCGCGGCTCGCCATGCAGATCGCCTGCTGACAATAGGCCCGCTCGAAGAGCATGCCGCGCGCGGCAAGCCGGTCAATGTGCGGCGTCTTTACGAAGTCGTTGCCGTAACAGCCGAGGTCCGGCCGCAGGTCGTCTACCGCGATAAAGAGCACGTTGTGGCGCCGCGTGGGCGTGGCGCCCGAAAGCCTGCCGGGCGTCAGCGCCAGGCCCGCGGAGAGGGCCGCCGCCTGCAGGAATTGCCGCCGAGAGTAGGCCGCTCGATGCATGTTGGTCGCTTCTTTCGTTTCGTGCTCTCAGAGAGGGGCCCAGCGGGGCGTGCCGCATGCGCCATGCACAGAGAGTATACGGCATTATCACAATAGAGAGACGGCGCGTCGGTACCTTCCCGCTACTCCAGCGCCTTGGCAGCGTCGCCCGCCACGCGCACGGGCATGCCGAGGTGCCGGCAGGTGGCCACGAGTTCGGCGAGGATGTCGCCGTAGCCAATGATGATGTGGTTGGACATGTGCGTGGCCATCATCTCGTTGCGGTCGTAGCCGGGGATATGCACGTTGGCAATGGGCCAGACCGGCGTGGTGCGCTCGAGACGGTTGGCCACCTCGCCCATCGGCATGTCGATGACTTCGCCGGTGCCACAGTCCATGGCCAGTTGGCCCTCGGCTTCGTAGCAGCGCGCCCAGGTGATCTTGCCGGGCTTGGAAACCCCGCTGCAGGTGCCGCCGCCCTTGGGGAAGTACATGGCGGGCTGGCGGTAGACGTTGGTGCGCGCCCAGCCGCCGAAGTGTGCCGGGGGCGCAGCGCCGCTGATGAGGAACACCCAGGTGAAGCGGTTCTCCCAGTCGCGGCCCCAGCGCACATCGTGGAGCGTGGTCTCGCTGGGCATGCCCTGCCGCTCGTAGATTTCGTGCATCAGCAACTGCGGTATGCCGGCGCCCAGGTCGCCCTCGTTAAAATGCACAATGGGCTTGCCCGGCTGAATGGGCTTGCCGGTTTCGGGGCTGATGATGTCGGGGCGCTCGGTATTGTTCAGCATGCCTTCGACCAGATCGCTGGCAGCGCACTGGCGCACGAGTCCCAACTGATAGGGGATGCCGATGGCGGCGAGGCCATAGCGCTCGACCAGGCGGCCCGCGGCCGAATACATCTTCATCTGCTCCAGCACCTGGCCATGCACGAGTTCCGTTCGGCCGTCGGTGCCCCAGTGAAACGTGGTGCCCTGGTCGATCAGCCAGTTCAGGTGGCCCTGCGCCTCGTCGTCGGAGACCAGGGCCATCTCGGCCAGCAGGTCGGACTGGTTCAGGTACTCGATGGGCATGCCGGCGGCGCCCGTCTTGGCCGGGTCCAGCACGGCATTCAGCATGCCCATGCAGCCGGGGTCGAGCTGGCCCATGATGCGCCGCTCGCGCCGGATGTCGGCCGCCAGCTTCTCGCCGAGGGTGTCGGCCTTCTTGGGCAGTTTCAGCTTTGCGGCGTCGGTCAGGTGCTTTGTGCTGTGCGTGCAGGTGGCCTTGTCCAGCCACTGCTTCAGCTTATCCATAAAATATTCGTCGTCGGCGAACGCATCGGTCCACAGGCGCGCGTGGGGGACATTGAGCCGCGCGAGCGTGCCCGCGTGATTCAGCAACGCCACCAGCCCGGGCCAGGTACCATCGAAGTTGGCGAGCAGCAGAATGGGTCCGCGGTGCGTCTGCAGCGGCCCGCACACGTGGTGGGCGTAGGCCCAGCATGACAGCACAATAATGACCGGTGAATCGGGATCGATGCCGGCAAAGGCGGCCGCGCCCTCGGCCTGCTTGGTGATGAACCCGTGTTTGCGCCCCGCTTCATACTTCACGACTTCCTTGCCTTCGGCGCCCAGCTTCTTGAGTGCCGCCTTCACCGCTTCCAGCGTCTCGGATTGCATGGGCCAGCAGACCTCGCAGGCGGCCTCGCGAAAGTCACCGTTCGAGACGAGCGGGATGGGGGACTTGGTGGCTGGCATACACGGGCTCCTTAGGCAGTCGGTCGTCTTGCGCATCTGCGCGGCAGAATAGTGGGCGCTGCAAAAAGCGTTCAAGGGGCCGCTGCGGGGTGCATCCTGCAGCGCGCCCGATGTTGATGTTCGGGCGCGGCCGTTGCCATGATTGGGTGCTGTTGCCGGCAACCGGCCGGTACCCCAGGCACGCGTCTTGAGGCGCAGGCACGTCTTGAGGTGCACGCTAACGTGTGGCGCCCCTTGGATGCGCCCGCGAGTTGGCTTGTCACCCGACCGGAAATTGCGAGTAGGTACGCTCTATGCTAGAGGCCCCATTGCGGCTCATGGTCTTTTGCGGCGCGCTGGCGTTGCTGACCCTCGCTTCGCCCGCCGATGAACGCGCGCCGGCAGCGCCCGGCGGCGAGCTGCTGGTGAACCACGCCTTCGCCGACTGGGAAGACGACACACTCGTCGGCTGGACCCTTTCGGTTGGTATCGATAGCGATTGGTCGATTCGCCAGCCCGAGCGCGTGCCCGCGCGTGAGCCGGACAACAGATGGATACGTATGCCCGACCCGGGCGAGGAGTACGCCGTACTCGCGCAGCCGCTGCCCGCCGACGCTATACGCCCAGGCAACACGCTGCGTTTTTCCGCGCGCGTAAAGGCCGACCGTGCCTATCAGCTTTCTATCATTGTGGCGTTCGACCGGCCGCAGGGGCCGCAGAAAGTGCGCGAAGAAGCGCGCGGCGGTGGCGCCTGGGAAGAGTTGGTGTGGTACTTCGAAGTGCCCACCGACGCGCGCCCCGACTCGTTTCGATTGCAGTTTTTGCGCCCGCCCGGCCGCCCGGGCGAGGTGTTGGTCGACCGGGCCTCGGTGCGCTTCGCGCAAGATTGGTAGCACACGCATGACGAAAGCCCACTCAATCGCGCGGCCCGCGCTCTCACGCCGTCAGTTTCTGGCCGGTGCCACCGGCTTACTCGCAGCACAGGCGTTCGGCCAGGGCGGTGCGCAAGACACCCGGCCAAACATTGTGCTGATCATTGCCGACACCCTGCGCCACGACGCCATGGGCTGTTACGGCGGGCGCGACGACGTGACCCCTGAACTCGATGCACTCGCCGAACAGAGTGTGCAGTGCGCGTGCGCCTTTGCCGCCAGCAGTTGGACCCTGCCCTCTATCGGTTCCATGCTGACCTCGCAACATCCGCGCACGCTCGCGCTGTTCGAGTCGACCCATTACCTGCAAGAGAACTGGGCCACCCTGGCCGAGCTGTTGCAAG
>CAYMLC010000113.1:0-8788 GCA_964390765.1 uncultured Nitrospirales bacterium | reverse complement strand
CGACTCGAGCTATCTCGCGGCCGTGGCACACGAGGTACTGGGCGATGCCGCGCGTCTCGTGCTGGCCGATTCACCGAGCATCCCCCGCAGCGAAGTACGCGACGCCTGCGCCCTGGCCGATGCACGCGCCTGGCCCCTGACCGTTATCGCGACGCAGGAGTTCGAGAACGAAGCGTTTCTGCGCAACGACGGCACGCGCTGCTACTTCTGCAAGAGCGAATTGTTTACGCGCATGGACGCCTTCGCGCAGGAGGCCGGCGTGCGCGTATTGGCCTATGGTGAAATCGCCGACGATGCGCAGGACCCCACCCGCCTCGGCAGCCAGGCCGCGCGCGAGTACCGGGTGGTGGCGCCGCTGGCCGAGGCCGGCCTCTACAAGGAAGAGATTCGCGCGCTCAGCCGCGAGCGCGGCCTGCCCACGGCCGAGAAGGCCTCGTTCGCGTGCCTGTCGTCGCGCTTTCCGAAAGGGATCCGGGTGGACATTGACGCCATGCGCCAGGTCGAGGCGGCCGAGGAAGTGCTGCGTGCGGAAGGCTTCCGCCAGTACCGGGCGCGCCACCACGGCGAGCTGTGCCGCATCGAGTGCGACCCCGCCGACTTTGCGAAGCTGGCCGAACCGGAAGTGCGCACCCGCATTGTGGCGGGCGTACAGGCCGCAGGCTACCGCCACGTGACGCTCGATCTGGCGGGCTACCGCACCGGCAGTACGGCGCAGTAGGCCGCCGCGATGCGTGTGGTGGGTGGCGCCGCCCGGGGCCGCAGGCTCGTGGGCTCGCACGATGGCGGCGTTACCCGGCCGCTCTCCGACCGCGCGAAGGAAGCGCTCTTCAACATTCTGCAGGGGCGCGTGCCCGGCGCACAATTCCTCGACCTGTACGCCGGCACCGGCGCGGTCGGTATCGAGGCACTCAGCCGGGGGTCGGCCTCGGCCACCTTTGTCGAACAAGACCGCGGTGCATTGCGCGTGCTGCGCGAGAACCTGGCCACCACACAGTTGCAGGGAAACGCGCGTGTGGCGGGCGCCGACGTCTTCGCCTTTATCGAGCAGGCACGCAGCGCGTATGACCTCATCTTCGCCGGGCCGCCCCAGTGGAAGCAGCTCTACCCGAAGACCGTGCACGCACTGGATCGGGCCGGGCCGCCGCTGGCGGCAGACGGCGTGCTGATTCTGCAGTGCGACCCCAAGGAAAGTGTGCCGCTCGAACTGACACACCTGGCCGAGGAACAGCGGCGCGACTATGGCAACGTACGCCTGACATTCTTCCGCCGCAAGCCGACCGGAGAGACTGCACCATGATTCGCATGTTTGCCTTGGCCTGCTGCCTGGCCTGCACCGCCCAGGCGCTCGAATCGCTGCCCGTCGCAAAGGTCTGGGCAGGACACCCCGTGCGCTTTGCACTGCTCACCGCGCCGCCGCACCAGTACATCGGCTTCTACGATGCCGAGCGCCAATTGACGGTCGCGCAGCGCACGCTCGAAAGTGACACGTGGACCTTGCAGCCGCTGGACGAGCGGGTGGGCTGGGACAGCCACAACAGCATCGTCATGACACGCGACGCGGACGGGCACTTGCATCTCACCGCCAACATGCACGGGGACCCACTCGTCTACTTCCGCACCACCGCGCCGGACGACGTGACGACGTTTGCGCGTGTGAGCGAGATGGTGGGCCGCGACGAACAGCGCTGCACCTATCCCGAGTTCCTGCGCGGCCCCAACGGGCAGTTGATCTTTACCTATCGCTCCGGCAGCAGCGGCGACGGCATCCAGATTTACAATGTCTACGACCGCGAAACGCAGACGTGGTCGCGCCTGCTGGATACGCCACTGGTGGATGGCGAAGGCCAGCGCAATGCCTATCTGGACGGCCCGCGGCTGGGGCCCGACGGCTGGTATCACCTGGTGTGGGTGTGGCGCGATACGCCGGACTGTGCCACGAACCACAGCCTCAGCTACGCGCGCAGCCGCGACCTCGTGCAGTGGGAACGCAGCGACGGCACACCGCTCGCCCTGCCCATTACCTTCGATACCTGTGAAGTGGTCGACCCGGTGCCGCCGGGCGGCGGCCTCATCAATGGCAATGCGAAGCTCGGGTTCGACCACGAGCACCGCGCGGTCATCGCCTACCACAAATACGACGCGGAAGGGGCCACCCAACTCTATAACGCCGGCCGCGAAGCGGACGGCTGGCGCAGCTACCAGACGTCTGACTGGTCCTACCGCTGGGCCTTCAGTGGCGGCGGCAGTATTCCCTTCGAGATACGGGTGCGCGCCGTGCAACCCGCGGGCGAGGGCCGCCTGATGCAGGCCTTTGAGCACGCGGTCGAAGGTGACGGCCGCTGGCTGCTCGACACCGGCACGCTGCGGCCGGTCGAACAACTGGACCCCGCGCCGCGCCCCCTGCCCGACCGCGTCTATAGCGTCCGCTCACCCTTTCCCGGTATGGGGGTTCGCATCGCCGGCGACACCGGCCGCGCACCCGGCGAACGCTACTACCTGCGTTGGGAAACGCTGGGCGCTAACCGCGACCGCCCCCGTGAGAAGCCATGGCCCGAGCCGGGCATGCTGGAACTCTTGCGGCACGCGCGGTAGCCGGCTACCCCCGCAGCGCTTCGGCGAAGCGCTCGATCAGGTCGGCGGCTTCTTCCATGCCGACAGACACGCGCACCAGCCACCGCGAGACGCCATGCGCTTCGACGTCTTCCAGCTCGCCGTAGTGCGCGAGCAGGGTGTAGGGGCAGGCCAGCGTAAAGTCCGTGCCAAGGCTGGGGCCTTTCGAGACACGCAAGCGGTCGTAGAAACTTTCGGTGTGTGCAGCGGGGTCCTTCAGCAAGAGGGAGAACAGCCCGCCGTAGCCGCCTTCCTCCTTCATCACGGCGCGGTAGGGTTCCGGCGTAGTGAACTTCGGGTAATAGACCGTCTCGACTTCCGTTTGCACGCGCAGCCAATCGCACAGCGCCTCGGCGTTGGCGTTGATGATGTCCATGCGCTCGGGGAAATCGCGCGAGTACTGCTCGATCAGCGCGAGGTCTTCGGGCCACAACAGCGCCTCGTGGTGCGCGGCGAGGTAATCGGTAAAGGGCTGGAAGAAGCGTGAGGCCGGGTTCAGCACCATGGCGCCACCGGTTGTGTCGCTCACGCCGCTGATGTACTTCGTGAGACTGGTGACCACGGCGTCGCAGTGGGGCAGCAGGTCGACATTGCGGTAGGTACCCAGCGTGTCGTCGATAATGAAAGGCAGGCCGTGTGCGCGCGCGAGTTGTGAAAGGGCCCGCACGTCGACATTCGTCAGCAGCGGATTGCCCGCAAACTCGCACAGAATGCCCGAGACCGTTTCGCGTTCGAGCAGCGCCGCCACTTCGTTCACCGCTTCCACGTCAGCGCGCGGAAAGAAGTGCACGCCCGGGTCGGTCTCGGTCTGAATCTTCAAGACGTCTACATAGGGAAAGCCCACCTGCACGCTTTTGTGGCCGGGCGCAAGCGCCTGGACCATGCGGTGCCCCTCGGCGAGGGCGGCGATACCCGTGGGATAGCAATAGACACCCGCGGCGTCGCCTCCGGCCCAGCCGGCCAGACGTGCCTTCAGCGCCGCTTCGGCTTCGGGCTCAGGCTCGGCACACCGACCTTCGAGCGCAGCCTCGGCCTGGCGCGAACTCACTATCTCGCCGAAGTGCTGCCAGAAGCGCTTGGCGGCCTCGAAGCCCGCCCGCGGCAGGACAATGGCGTGCACGCCGGTATCGCCGAAGGCTTCCACACGAGGCTGTGCGCCGATGCGCCGGCCGACCCAGGCGGCTGCCCGGTGCGCAACGGCGGCCGAGGGGAATGCGAAGGCACACGCCTCTTCGGTGGCGAAGCGCGCCTGACACGCCTGGAAGAGTTGCGACACGAGCGGGTGCACCACAAACCGCGGATAGCCGAGCGACATGGCGGCCACGATTTCGGGGTCGCCCTCTTCATAACCCACCACGTGCCGCCACAGTGGCAACGCCACGGAGACCGCATGGGGACTATCGGGGATGGGCTGACCGAGGTCCTCGGGCCGGCAGCGCGGGTGCTGCCAGAGGCGGCGACTGGCCTCGCGGCCGCTTACGAAGACACCAGGCATTCTTGCACGTGCCAGGGCAGGCCGCGTTCGCCCACGGCGTTCATAAACGGCTCAGGCTCCAGTTGCTCGGGGCAATAGACGCCCGGCTCGGCCCACACGCCCTGGACCAGTAACTCGGCCGCCAGCACCGCGGGCACCCCCGTGGTGAAGCTCACCGCGTGGCGGCCGGTCTCGTCGATGCATTGCTCATGGTCACACACGTTATAGAGAAACACCCGCTTGGCCTCGCCGTCTTTCACGCCGCTGATATAGCAGCCGATACAGGTCTGGCCCGTGTAGGCATCGCACAGTGCGGCCGGCTCGGGCAAGAGCCGGGCCAGCAGTTCGAGCGGCGCCACCTCGACACCGGGCGCCACCTCGACCGGGTCGGTGCGGGTGAGGCCCACGTTCTGAAATGCGCGCAAGTGCGCCAGGTAGCTGTCGCTGAAGCCCATCCAGAAGCGCATGCGCTGTACGCCGGGCAGGAACTTGGCCAGCGTCTCGAGCTCTTCGTGGTAAATCAGATAGGCCCGCCGCGGCCCCACTTCGGGCAGGTCGAACTCCTTCGACACGCTGAGTGCGGGCACCTCGATCCAGCGGCCGCGGTCGTAATAGAAGCCGGTCTGAATGACTTCCTGAATGTTGACGTAGGGATTGAAGTTGGTCGCAAAGGGGCGGCCGTGGTCGCCGGCGTTGACGTCTACGATATCGACCTGGTGTATCTCGTCGAACAGGTGCTCGGCAGCATAGCGGCAATAGATATTCACCACGCCGGGGTCGAAGCCCATGCTCAACAGAGCCGTGACACCGCTGGCGCGGTATGCCTCGTGGTAGCGCAGTTGCCAGTCGTAGGCCATCAATTCGTAGCGGCCCGGCTCGGGCTCGGGCGCGGAGGTATCGATGTAGTGCACGCCCTCGGCCAGGCACGCCTCCATCACCGGGAGGTTCTGTGCGGGCAGCGCGCAATTGATCAAGACATCGGGCCGGGTGTCCGCCAGCAGCCGCGCGACCGCACCGCTCTCGTCGGCGTCGACCGCGGCCACCTCGCACGGCGCAGCGACCTCATCGGCAATCGCGCGGCACTTCGCCTCGGTTCGGCTGGCCAAGAGCATCGATTCGAAGGTATCGCTCTGCGCGACCTTATGTGCGGCCACGGCACCAACGCCGCCCGCCCCGATGATGAGCGCCTTGCACATCGCAGGATTCTCCCCCAGCTGCGCCCCCATCGGGGCGGCAGCCGGCAAGTTCACCCGGCAACAACAGAGTTGGGGCCGGTCTCCGTGGGTGGGGAAACGCGCCACGTTGCAGGGTCACAAGGGGGCGTGGCCCTGCAACGTGGCGCGTGCGTAAGCAACGCCGTAACAGTGGAGGTTAGCAAATCAACGAAAGCACTGCAATCTGTCAGGCGACGAAAGCCGCGAAAGGGCCCGCCGTCTAGCGAAAGAGCATGAGCGTAATCGTCTCGTAGCAACCCGCGACCAGCAACTGCGCGCCAATCAGCACGGTGCCTCCGGCCAGAATACGGAGCGCCTGCACCAGTTGGCGCGGCTCGCCGTCGGCTAGTGCCAGGAACAGCCGCAGCCAGAACACGAGCACGAAAAAACACGCGGCGTTGTAGGCCACGAGTTCGAGGCCGATGGTGATGCTGTGGTAGAGGAGCCCACTGGCGAAACCGGCATTGAGCGGCGCGAGCACGAAGCCCGCCAACGCGAGGCTGAAGGCAGTCTTGAGCCAGCCGAGCAGTGGGATCACGAGCGACAAGACCACCGTAAGCAGCACGGTATTGTAGATGTAGTTGTGATACCAGATGGTAAACGCCGCCACGACGACATTGCCCGAGAGCAATGCGTCGCCAATGTGCGAGAGGTCGCCCTCGCTGAACAAGAGCGCGATGGCGCTGGTGGCGTGGTGGTGCGTCAGCGGCATGGCTACCGCCGCGATGGACGGCAGCAGGTAGGCCAGCAGGAACAGCGCGTGCACGCCCCACCAGAGACGGGGGCGGGCGACGATCTCGGCGAAGGGCGCGGCCAGCCACGCATGGCGCAGGCTGGCCCAGCCGCGAAAGAGCAGGGTGGCCAGCCCGAGCATGCCCACGACCACGAGCATCTTGCCCGCGGTACTGAGCCAGACCACTGCCGCTGGCGCGGCGACACGTCCGCCCGCCACCGCAGGCGCGTCGTCTCCCGCCGCACGCACCGCATCGAGAAAGCGGTCTTGCGCGGAGGTGTCTTCCGTTTCCGCTTCAACCTTTTCCGGCAGTAGGGGGGCTACGAGTTCTTCGACGCGGTCGAGCCCGGACGGATGGTAGAAGCCCTGCGTGGCGTCCGCGCCGTCGAAGAGCGCGCGCCGGTCTTCGCTGGCCGGGAAAACGTACGCATAGGCAAGGCCCGATACCGCGGCGTGCAGACGGCCCACGACCTTCCAGGTGTGTCCGTCCAGTTCGAACTGTTCGTGTCGCGCCAGCCGCCCGGCCAGCACCTCGCGCGCGTCTGGCTCCGGCAGCCGCCCCGAAGCAAGGGCCGGCGCCAAGGCAGCGGGCTCGGTGTGCAGCATCAGCAGACGCTCGTTGTCCAGCAGGCCGATGCGGTCGACTTGTTCGGCAAATCCCGGCGCGTCGTTGAGGGCAAGCTGCAGCCAGGCATAGGGGCGCGCCACCTCATCGGCTGGGAGAAAGCGTGCCGCGACACGCCAGGCACCCTCGGGCACCGCAGCGCGCTCGCGCGCAGTCACGGCCTCGGGCGCGGCCTGCGGGGCGAGCACGAGCAGCCCATTGCTCCAGGGCTGCCCGTCGAGATAGGGCCATTCGATCAGCGCACTGAGCACGAAGCACAAGAGGCCGGCACACAGCAGGGCCGCCCAGACCCACGTAGACCGGGCGCGCCAACGCGCGGTGGTGTCAGCCACGTGCATCCGGTGCCGCCACCCCCGCCGTCATCTCCTCGAACATGTGTTTGTAAAGCCCCGTGAAGTGGGCTTCGATGTTGGGTCCAAACCAACTCATCAATCCGGTCTCATAGCCGAGTGGCGTCTCGTTGTAATACTTGTCGGGCGAGAAATAGCCGCAGTAGGTGCCGCAGAAACTCAGCGTCCAGAGGTCGTAACCCTGCTCCGCCGCATAAGCTTTCCAGTCGACGGAGATTTCGCCACTGAAATCAGACGGCAGCCCCATGAACAGCAGGTCGCCCACGCGTGCGCCGTGCATCCAGCCGTTCATCTCGAAGGGACTGAACGCGATGCGCGCGATGATGGGCGAAACGCGCCAGTGGGTGTTGTCCTCGAAGGGGCGCACCTGTGGCTCGGGCATGTCCAGCTTGACGCCGACCGACACGATATCCAGCCGGTCTTCAAACGTCAGGTCCTGCGCGTCTTCAATGATCAGGTCGGCCAGGGCCTGGCCCATGGCCACGACGCGCGCCTCGTCGGTGGGACCTTCCGGGGCACGCGGCCCCATGCTGCCCACGGCGCCACCCAGATAAACGCTGTAAGCGTCGGTCTCACGTTCGAGTTTGCGGCGCAGTTCGCCCGGGTACTCCGCGCTGAACTCCATCATCCGCGAACCGAAAACGGTCGGGTGCGCGCTGTAGCTCACCAGAAAGCTGCGGTCGCCGTCGTCCTGCTCGAGCACGGCATAGCTCAGTTCGCTATCGGTGACGGCATCGCGCACGCGGTTGCGGATGAACTGCGGCGCATCCACACCGCCGTGCGCCAGCTTGGCCGGCTCCATGTTGCTGTAGGCCTCGACGATGGCGGCGGTGTATTCGCGGATCAGCATCTCGGGCACTTCAGGCATGAACTGTGCACCCGTCACGCGCATGGCCAGGCCAGGCCCCAGGCTGCCGGGGCCACAGTGTGTGTGGCTGGCATTGAAGAGGATGTCGTCCGGCGTGAGGGGCACCTGCGCGGCCACGGCCTCGCGTACGCCGGCGGCTACGTTGGGCGGCGTAATCAAGATGTCGGCGCCCACCAGTGCCAGCGTATCGTCGCCGTCGCTGAGCACCAGCACCTTCACCTCGAGCCGGTCACGCACGCCCGTGCTGTGGTGCTCCATGCCGCGCGCGCCGTAACCGCCCAACGGGGTGCCTACCGCGGGCGTGATATTGGCATCTGCCCAGCCCGCCTGCAGGCGGCCCGGGGTATCGGTGATGGTCGACTCCTGCACCTGCGCAGAGATGTCGGCGATGGCCTTCTTGTAGTAATCCTGCTCGGTTACGTCGACCGAACCGTAGGTCGGCCACGGCCCGACAACGACCACGAAGACAACCACGAGCAATACAACGGCGACCAGTAGCCCGATACCAATTCGAAAAACCCAGCGCATGGCGAATGACTCCTGGCGGCGCAGATGCCGCCGCCCCTTCAAGATGTGCCCAGCCCCCTTAACCCAGACGCCATTATCGCCGTTACGGCCGAACGATTGAAAACGGGCGCTTGGGCGCAGGCGCGCCAACGCGTTATCGTTCGGGTATGGATATCATTGACCTGCGCAGCGACACCTTTACCAAGCCCAGCCCCGCGATGCGCGCCGCCATGGCGGAGGCCGAAGTGGGCGACGACGTCTATTATGAAGACCCGACCGTCAACCGGCTGCAGGATGAAGTGGCCGAGCGACTGGGCAAGGAAGCGGCTTTGTTCATGCCCTCGGGCACCATGTCGAATCTGGTGGCACTGATGGCGCTGGGGCGCCCGGGCGATGCCTTCATCATC
>CAYMLC010000112.1:0-8790 GCA_964390765.1 uncultured Nitrospirales bacterium | reverse complement strand
TGCGATAACCGTAACGGCGGCGGCGGCTGGGCAGCATGGACATGGTCAAATACGGGCCTCGGCCAATCGGGTTAGGTCCAGCAGCATTTCGGTGACACTTTGATAGCGGTGCTCCGGCTTGCGGCGCAGCGCCTTGAGAATGATCTTGTCGAGGGCGTGTGGAATCTCGTGGTTGTGCTTCGAGGGCGGCTCGAAGCGGTAGCGCGGATCACGCAACTGGTTCATGATTTGCCGGGAGTCCTGCCCGTTGCAGGGGTGGCGGCCCGTGAACAGCTCGTACATGGTAATGCCCAGCGAGAAGATGTCTGAGCGCTCGTCGAGCTTTTGTTTCTTCAATTGCTCGGGCGACATGTAGAGCCGGGTGCCACCCGTTTCCTTGGTCCACCGGTCGCGCCACGTGGCGTTGGACTTGGAGAGCCCGAAGTCCACGATCTTCACTTGGCGCGCATCGCGGCTGAACAGAAAGTTCCCCGGCTTGATGTCGCGGTGAATGACGTGGTTCTGGTGCAGAAAGTCGAGCCCCTGACAGATCTGAATGCACAGGTCCACCATCTGGCGCAGTGTAAGATCCCGGTCGGTGATGTGTTTCTTCAGGTCGTGCCCGTCGATGTACTCCATCAGCAGGCAGCGCCGCTGGCGCCCTTCGGAGTCGGTCTCGGTCACCAGTTGCGGGTGCATGCGGATGATGTTGGGGTGGTTGAGCTGTGCCGCAATCATGATTTCGCGGCCCAGATAGTCGCGCTTGCGCGCTTTCTTGTCGACGTCGTAGCGGCTGTCCAGCACCTTCACGGCGATCGTCTGATCGCGGCGCGGGTCGATGGCCTTGTAGACCTTGCCCATACCGCCGGCACCGATGGGCGCGATGATGCGGTACGGCCCGACATTGGTCAGTTCGAGCCGGTCTTCATCGAGCTTGCCGCCACTCTCGCCCGACTGGTCGGCGGCGCTGAGGGCGGAGCCTGGTTTGCGCTTGAAAATCGAGAGCATAGGGACTCCCTAACAACTAGATATAGTGTAGCGTTAGCTCGGGTGGAACACAAACCTACGACATCTTGCGCGCAGGTTGACCCGAACGCCAGTCACTCACGCCTGCGGGCACGCCGACTTCGGCAAGTATATCACGCAGCACGGTGGCGGTCGTTACCCGGCGCAGACGGCTCTCGGGATTGAGGATGAGCCGGTGCTCCAAAACAGGTCCCACCAGCGCCTTGACGTCGTCCGGGATGACATAGCCGCGTCCATTAACGGCGGCGAGCGCCTGGGCGGCGCGAAACAACAGGATCGATGCGCGCGGGCTGGCGCCGAGGCTGAGGTGGGCGGCATCGCGCGTGCGGTGCACGATGCGCAGCATGTACTCGCGCAGGCGCTCGTGCACGTAGATGTCGCGGATAGAGGCCTGCATGCGCGCGATGGTGGCGGGATCGGTGACGGGCTTGAGCGTCTCGATGGGGTGCTGATTGCGCGTGCTTTCGAGCAGCTTGGCTTCGGCCACGATGCTCGGATAGCCGATGCTCAGCTTCATGGTAAAGCGGTCGAGCTGTGCTTCGGGCAGCGGAAAGGTGCCTTCGTGCTCGACGGGGTTCTGGGTCGCGAAGACGGCGAAGGGCGATTGCAGCGGATAGGTGTTGCCGTCGACGGATACCTGCCCTTCCGCCATGGCCTCGAGCAGGGCCGACTGGGTGCGCGGGGTGGCGCGGTTGATTTCGTCGGCCACGAGCACCTGGGCGAAGATGGGCCCGGGCCGGAACTCGAACTCGCGTGTCTTCTCGTTGTAGATGCTGACGCCGGTCACGTCGGTGGGCAAGAGGTCGGGCGTGCATTGCACCCGGCGAAAGGTGCAGCCGGTGCTGATGGCCAGGGCGCGCACGAGCATGGTCTTGGCGACGCCCGGCACGTCTTCGAGCAACACGTGGCCGCCCGCCAGATACGCGGCCACAATGCTGCGTACGGCGCGGCCCTTGTCGAGAATGACCGACTCGATGTTGCCGACAATGTCTTTGACCGCCTGCCGGAATTCGCCCACGGCGTATGGCTCCCTGGAACCGCTTCGCTACCAGCCGCGCTGCCGCATGGCGTCCATGGGTTCGCGGTCGGTGGCGAGGGGCGGGTCGATGCTGAGTGCGGTGATTTCGGCGCGCTGTTCGGGCGACAGGCGGATGCTGGCCGCGCCGAGGATACTCTCGAACTGTTGCATGTTGCGGGCACCGACAATGGCGGAATCGACCAGCGGGTGACTGAGCGACCAGGCCACGGCGAGTGCGGCCGGTTCATGGCCGTGCTCGCGCGCGTAGTGCACGAAGCGCTTGGTAATCTCGATGTACTCGGGTTTCTCGTAGCGCATTTTATACATGGCCACTTCGGTCAGGCGGCCCGAGGCGTCTTCCTGCAGGTACTTGCCGGTCAGCAGCCCCGCACCGATCGCGTTGTAGGGCACCACGGCCAGACCTTCGTGTGCGGCCAGCGGAAAGATCTCGACCTCGGCCTGCCGCTTGACCAGGCTGTACATGGGCTGCGTGACCACGAGTGGCGGGTACCCGTGCCGCTTGGCTTCGGCGATGGCCTTCATGGTCTGCCACGCGGAAAAGTTGGAGACCCCCACGTACAGCGCCTTGCCCTGCTCGACCAGGGTGTGCAGCGCGCCCAGCGAGTCTTCGATCGGCACGAGCTCGTCCCAGTGGTGGAGATAGACGATGTCGACGTAGTCGCTCTTCAGGCGCTGGAGGGTCTTCTCAATGCTGAAGAGGATGTTGCGGCGCGAGCAGCCTTCGTCGTTGATGCCGCCGCCGCGCGGAAAAAAGACCTTGGTGGTCACGATGATGTCGTGCCGGCGCGGGCCGAGCCACCGGCCGACAATCTCTTCGGTGGCGCCCTTGTTGTAGTTGTGCGCCGAGTCGAAGAAGTTGATGCCGGCATCGACCGCGCGGTCCATGAGCGCGCGAGCGGTGGCCTCGTCCGCCTCGTTGCCGAAGGTCATCGTGCCGAGACTGATTTCAGAAACCTGTAATCCGGTGCGACCCAGGCGCACATACTCCATTGCGTCGGCTCCCTGCAGCGCGTCGGCTTCTTGTTGGGCGTTGGCTTCTTCTTGGGCGTTGGCTAGCAATTGCGCGTCGCCCTACTGTTGCGCGCGTACTCCGGCTCTGCGTTATACCTGCCGGGCCGCGGGACGGTAAAACTGCGGCAGGATGTGCGGTGCAACGCGGGGGGCTTACATGCCGGCGAACGGGGTTTTTTCGGAGCGCTATGGGCAGTTGCGCACGCTTCGCACGCAGGCGCAGGAGTCGCAGGCGGGGCTGTCGGAGTATGTCTTGCAGTGCCTGTGGTACGACACGTTGCTGCCGCGCGAGGGGCTGTGTACGGCGGAAGGGCAGGCCCTGGAAATTGTGGCGCCGGGCTGGTGGAACCACGGTCCGGGCCCCGATTTTCAGAATGCCCACCTGCGCTTTGACGGGCGGGAGAAGAGCGGCGATGTCGAGATCGACTTTGCGCACAGCGGCTGGCGCGACCACGGTCACTACCTCGATGAGCGCTACAGCCGCGTGGTGCTGCACGTGGTGTGGGAGAACGACCCGCCCGCCGCAGCGCCGGTGACCGCCGCAGGCCGCCCCCTCCCCACGCTGTTGTTGCCGCGCTTCGTCGAGCTGGAGACGATCACGCTGCTCGATGCCGTGGTTCCCGAGACGCCGGCGCGTGCACCCACGGCCCAGGCGGGCCGCTGCGCCGCACTGATTCCGCGCCAGGGCACGGCGCCGCTGCTGGCCTTTCTGCGTCTGGCGGGTGAGTGGCGCATGCTGAACAAGGCGCGTCTGCTGCGCCAGCGCATGGCGGCGGCGGGACCGAGCCAGGCCATCTATGAAGAGGTGGTAACGGCCTGTGGCTATGGGCGCTTCAAGGAGCACTTTCGCGGTATCGGGCGAAGTCTGCCCTACGACCGCGCGCGCCAATTGGCGCAACAGGACCCGCTGCTACTCGAAGCGGCCTACCTGCAATTGGCGGGGCTGCTGCCCGATGCGCTGCCCGAGGGCACGACGGCGGTGCCCCACTATGCGCGCCTGCGCAGCTTGCGGCGCGACCACCTGGCCAGCCTGCGCAGCCTGCCGTTCACGTGGTCGCGTGGCGGCATCCGGCCCAACAATTATCCCGAGCGGCGGCTGGCGGGGCTCGCGCGTTTTGTCGCGCGCACCGCCGAGCGCGGGCTGACCGCCACGCTGGAAGAGGTGTGGCGGGGCGAGGCGAAACCGATCGAAAGGCGGCGTGCGCTCGAGGCGCTGTTTCCGGGCGCCACGGGGTTCTGGGCCACGCACTGCAGTTGGACGGGCAAGCGGCTGAGCACGCCGACGGCGCCCCTGGGCGAGGGCCGCGTGCGTTCGATTATCGGCAATGTGTTTGTGCCGGCCGGGGTGGCGCTGGCCCGGCAAGAGCGCGACCGTGTGCGCGAAGGGGTCTTGCACGATTTCTTCGCGGCACTACCGAAGGAGCCGGACAACCACATCGTGCGCGCGATGCTGCCCCACGTGACCGGCGAGCGACAGCCCTTTGCGCTGACCTTTCAGTTACAGCAGGGGCTCTTGCAGATGCACCAGGACTGGTGCGAGCCGAATCCCACCTGCCGCAATTGTCCGGTCTTCGAGCGGCTCGACCTGTCGGCGCTTACGCGCGAGGGCTAGCCGCGCGGCACGAACCAGGGCACGCGCAGGCTGGGTACTTCGGTCACGCTCGACGGGTCGAGCGGGTCGAGCCCCAGTTCGAGTTCCACGCGGTCGCTCAGGCCGTCGCCATCGGTATCGCGCAGGTTGGGATTGGTCACCACGCCGAGCACGCCGTTGACTTCCTGCGCGTCGCTCAGCCCGTCGCCATCGCTATCGGCGGCGAGGGGATCGGTCACAAAGCCGAAGGCGCCGCTCAGTTCGTCGGCATCGCTCAGGCCGTCGCCGTCGCTGTCGGGGTCGTCGTCGTTAATGGTCAGGCGCAGCGCGCCGGTGGCCATGCCGCAACTCGCGCCATTTAACTCGATGCGCAAGGTCTCGTCCGTTTCGGTGGCGCTATTGTCGACCAGCTCGATGGTGATGCTGGCGAAGCGCGTGCCCGCATCGATTTGCACGGTGCCGCTCGGCGCCACGAAGTCTTCGCCCGCTGTGGCGCTCTCGCCGACGAGCGCGTACGCCACGGTCAAATCGTCGGCGGGGGCGTTGGTGGCCTCGATATCGACCACCGTGCTGCCTTCGTCTTCGCCCACGCTGAAGGAGGCTTGCACGAAGCCGACCTGTAGGGGGGGCGCATCGAAGATGCCCGGCGCCAAATCGAGCGTGACGTCGAGCCGCCCGTACCAGTCGGGGTCGAAGGGAAGCGTGCAGGAGGCCGTGCCGCCCCAGAGCGCGCCGATGAGTTGCTGGGTCGCGGGCAAGTAGAGTCCGCTACCCGACGAACCGCCCTCGGTGGTGCCGTTTTCCCACACGACCTGGTGGAAGAGTTCGGCGGCGCGTGTGCTGACGGCGATGCGGCCGAAGCTGATGCGTTTGAAGTCGCCGCGCGGATGGTGAATCGACACGATGTCGTCGCCGGTATCGGGCACGGCATCGGTCCACCCCACCTTGGTGAGACCGGCCGGCGGCTGGCTGCGCAGGCGGAAGAGCGCGAAGTCGTTGCCGGTCGGGCTGAAGGCCGTGCCGACCGAGCCGCCCAGGTAGTCGGCCCCGCCGATGGTAATAGGCACACTGCTGAGCGCGGGCGGGGCGCCGCCACAGGTGGCCGTTTGGTACAGCCAGTAGAACTCCATCGTGTCGGCCACGGCCTGACTGCCGATGCAATGGTTGGCGCTGTAGAAGAAGGGCACATCGCTGCAGGGGTCGAGGTCGGCCAGCAACTGCCCCGTGCAGAGCGACTCGGCGCTGCCGCGCATAAAGGCGACGCGCGCCACGCTCGAGGCGGTGTCGGCCCATTCGGGGAAGCAGGTCACGTCGAGGTTGCAGCTGCCGGCCTGCTTGTCGGGTGCGGCCACCGGGGACACCACCTCGCGATAGCGGTGCGACAGCATGCCGAGCGAAAGCGTGGTACCGCGCTGCGTGGCCGCGTCGGGCGCGACGACACTGATGCGCAAGGTATCGCCGGGTACGCCGGGGGTCCAGAATTCGTAGCTGTGCAGGTCGCGCCACGTGTAGGGGCCATGCACCGTGGGCGTCTCGGGCGTGCCGGCGTAGAGTTCGACGCCGCGCGGCAGGGTCATGTCATAGAGCGACGCGCGCAGTCCCACGGCGCCCTCGGCCCGGATATCGAGCGACCAGGCGAGGCGGCCATCGGCCAGGGTCTGCCACGCACCTGCGGTGGTGTTGGCGCCGGCCAGGCGGCCGGCGGGCAGGGCGCGCAATACGCCGATGCGTACGGGACCTTTCTCGATGCTTTGCTCCTGCGCATCTTCCTGCTTCAGGCTGGCTACGTCGATAGCGTCGAGCGCGATCAGACCGGTGCGCGGGATGGCTGGCGCGGCTACCGCTGGCGCAACGCGCTTGGCTCCACTCACCCCGGCGACCCGCTCGGCGGGCACGTCAAACCTCGGTTGGGCGGCGGCTGTGGGCGCGAGGAGCGCGGCGGCCAACAACCCAAGGGCAAGGCGCGCGATACAGCTAGTGTTCATGGCTGACCATCATGCCGGTGCGTGTCAGGCGGGCGAACTTCATCGGACTGATCTTCATCGGGCGGGCCCCAGAGGACTGGCTTTGAACGGGTCGAGTACCGCATTGACCATGAGCTGCACATCAGTCACGTCGACGCTGGCGTTCTTGTCGAGGTCGGCCACGGCCAGCGGCTGTTCGGCGAGCGCGGCGTTGACCACGATTTGCAGGTCGGCACTGTCGACGGTGTTCGACCCGTCGAGGTCGAAGGGGTCGGGCGGGCCAGGCTGCAGGAAGGGTTGCAGCAGCGGCCATGACTGGTCGAAGCGCCCATAGTAGTCGGGCTCGTTGATGCGAAAGCACGAGGCCCGCCCGCCGTAGAGTTGCCCGATAATCTGTTGCGTGTCCGAGCGGAAAAGCGGACTGCCGGAAGAGCCCGGCTCGGTGGTGCTGTCGACCCAGGTGGTCTCGTGATAGCGGGTGATGGGTTTCAGGCGCTGGCCGCGGTCCGTGATGCTGCCGAAGGCGATGCGCTTGAAGTCGCCGCTGGGGTGATGAATGCACGCGACCGGCTCGCCCACGCTGGCGGCCGTGGTGCTGAACCCGAGCGCCACAATGCCGGCGGGCGCGGGTTGGCGCAGGCGCATGAGGGCGACATCCGTGCCGTTGCTGGCGGGACTGCTCACCAGCCGATCGGCGCCACCCGTGGTGCGCGGAACGCTGCGCGGATTGGGCACGGCGCCGTCGCAGCTGTCGGATTGGTAGAGCCAGTAGACTTCGAGCGAGCCGGGAGAATTGCGACCGCCGAGGCAGTGGTCGGCGCCCAGCAGGTGGTCGATACCGTCTTGGGGATTGTCATCGGCGATCAGGCTGCCCGTGCAGAACAGCTGACCATCGCGCCCGACCAGACCCAGCCCGCCGACGCCGAGCGCGGCGTTGCGCCAGTCTTCGTAGCAGGTGACGTCGAGGTTGCAGGCGCCTGCGGCCGCGGCAAGGGCGGGCGCAAGGTCGCGGTATTGATAGGCCGATTCGCCGAGCCGCAGCCAGACGTCGCCGATGCGTGTGGCGGGCACGGCAATTTCCAGGGTCACGGCCGGGCCGAAGATGGTTGGCGTCCAATAGTCTTCCGCCACCCGCGGCAATTGAAAGCGCTCGCCGGGGTCGCCGGGGTTGTAGACCAGGGCTGAGCCGCCCGCGGGCAACGCGAATTCTTCGAGGTGCAGCCGCTGGCCCAGTGCGCCCTCGGCAATGATATCGAGTTGCCACACCGCAGTGCCGTCGTCGAGCATGGTCCAGCCCGTCGCGGGGCCACCGGTGGCGCCCAGGGTAACCGGCGTCTGCCAGGGCGTGCGCAGGCCGTAGCGGTAGGTCCCTTTCCCGATGCCGGAGGGCGCTTCGTCTTCCAGCATGGCCGCCGCCACATCGGGCCGCAGCACGACCTGTGCCTGCCGGCTGGTCAAGCGAGCCGTGCGCGGCTGCGGTGCTTCGGGCTGGAGATACGGCAGCCCCGGCCGCAAATCGGCGGCGCGTTCAACCGGTGCACCGGACCAGTCGCGGCGACCATGGGGCGGCGCCACACGCGCGAAAGATTCGTCGCGATAGAGCGAGACGGGGGTGCCACTGTCGTGGGCTTCGAGGCGATAGCCGGTCAGTTGGCGGCTCGGGTCTCCCGGGTCGACTTCCTGCCAGACGAGCAGCAGCGCATGGCTGCCCGGCCGATAGCCCTCGGCGGCCAGCCAGGCCTGCTCGGAGTTGGACAGCGCGTGGCCCCAGCCGGCTGGTAAACATGCAACCAGCAACCCTGCCAGAAGGAGCGCCTTAATCCCTGCGCGGCGTATCAAAATAACGCATTCCCCAAGCATTGCCCGGACCCGGAATCGGGTACAGGCCCGGCAGTACCGTTACCACTCAATGCCTCATACATCACGTGCCCGTAAGTGTACCCGGCGTTTGGCGTACGCGCCAGTCCACACGGGTCTTGGCAGTGCCTTACGTGTTTTGCTAGGCTTTCGACCTCTCAACCCCTGGCTTCAGAATAGGTGCGGCCACCGCTCTGCCGCGCCATGAAAGGCAACACGATGCCCTTACACGATTTATTCGCACTCGACGGGCGCGCGGCTGTGGTCACGGGGGGTGGCGGTGTGCTGGGTGCCGCGCTGGCACGCGGGCTGGCGGAGGCGGG
>CAYMLC010000111.1:6816-8848 GCA_964390765.1 uncultured Nitrospirales bacterium | reverse complement strand
GGCGTTCGCGGCGCAGCGCATCCCACCCGCCACGATACCGGCCCAGATACTTCTCGATATCTTCTTCGGGCGCGTGCAGCGGGTAGTGCGGCGCGGTGTAGGCGAGGTGGAGGAAGAAGGGTGTGTCGTCCGGATGGCCGGCCAGATGCTCGAGGGCGGCGTCGGTAAAGGCATCGGTGGTGAAGAAGTCGCGGTCTTCCGGGGTGAACGGCTGCAGCACTTCGCCGTCGCGCGCGAACTTGCGCGGAAAGTTCTTTTCCGCCGGCGGCGGCTCGCCCTCGCGCTGGCGGCCGGGATTGAAGAAATTGCAGCAGCCGTCGGCGAGGCCGAAGTAGCGGTCGAAGCCGCGCTGCGTGGGCAACTCGTCGGCATGCCACTTGCCCGCCATGTAGTTCTTGTAGCCGGCCATGCCCAAGACCTCGGCCACCGTCGCGCAATGGCGCATGCGCTCGGGGCCGTTGTGGCAGCCCACCTGCTGCGAGTAGAGCCCCGTCAACAGCGAGGCACGCGTGGGCGCGCATTTGGCGTTGTTGTAGAACTGGCGGAAGCGCAGCCCGCCCGCGGCCAGCCGGTCGAGGTTGGGCGTATCGATTTCGCCGCCGTAGCAGCCGAGGTCCGACCAGCCCATGTCGTCGGCCATGATGACCACGATGTTGGGCCGTGTGGCACCGGCACCGGGTGGCGCGGGCCAGGCTTGGGCACCGGCCATGGCGACCGATGCGGCGGCGGTACGTTCGAGAAAACGGCGGCGGCTGATGGGTGTGCCCGCGCCCGGCGTGTGCGTGCTCATACGGCTAGGCTACGCCGGGCGGCGCTGTCCGTCAACCGGCGGGCGTCACCTTCAGCCGGCGGGCGTCATCTGCAGCCGGCGGGCGTCACCTTCAGCCGGTTGGCAGGGCATAGTCGAGGCTGGCGCCGGGGCCGAGGGGCAGGCCCAGCAAGAACCACAGGGCAAACAGCAGGCTCCACACGATGGCGAAGACCACGGCATAGGGCAGCATGGCGGCGATAAGCGTGCCGAGGCGCAGGCCGGGCACGTATTGCTGGCCAAACGCGATGACAATGGGGAAGTAGGGATTGAGCGGTGTGATGATGTTGGTCACGCTGTCGCCCACGCGATACGCGGCCTGCACCACTTCCGGGCTCAAGCCCAGCGCCATGCCCATGGGCACCAGCACCGGCGCCATGAGCGCCCACTTGGCCGAGGCGCTGCCCACAAACAGATTGATGACACCGGCGACCACGACAAAGCCGAGCAGCAGCGGCAGGCCCACGAACCCTATCGCATCGAGCAGGCTCGCGCCGGACAGCGAGAGCAGCAGCCCGATGTTCGACCATTTGAAGTAGGCCACGAACTGGGCGGCGGCAAAGGCCAGCACGATGTAGGCGCCCATCGTGCCGATGGTGTCGCCGGTGATGCGGGCCACGTCGCGGTCGTTGCGCACCTCGCGCGTGGCGACGGCATAGGCCAGGCCGGGCGCGAAGAAGAACAGCGCCATGAGGAAGGCGAGCGCACTGTAGAAGGGGCCGAGGCCACCGTCTTCGCCGCGCAAGAGCCCCCACTCGGGCACGACCAGCAAGGCGATGAGCAGCGTGGCCACGGCGGCGGCCACGGCAGCCCACAGCAGGCCGCGGCGCTGCAGGGCAGACAGCGGCTCGGCGATGTCGCTGGCGTGTTCGGCCTGGCCCTCCCATTCGCCGAGGCGCGGCACCACGATGCGCTCGGTCACCCACCACCCCGCGAGCGTGAGCAGTGGCGTGCTGGCCAGCATGAAGTAGTAGTTGGCGCTGGCGGTGAGCGTGTAGCCGGCGTCGAAGATGCGGGCGGCATCGAGCGTGAACGCGGCCAGCAGCGGGTCGAGCGAGGTGAGCAGCAGATTGGCCGAGAACCCGGCCGACACCCCGGCGAAGGCCGCGCACAACCCGGCGAGGGGGTGGCGGCCAAGCCCCGCGAACAGCACCGCGCCCAAGGGCGTGAGCACTACATAGCCTGCGTCGGCCGCGAGTGAACTGAGCACACCGGCAAAGACCA
>CAYMLC010000111.1:0-6806 GCA_964390765.1 uncultured Nitrospirales bacterium | reverse complement strand
GGCGCGGCATACCCAGCACGACCAGCCGCAGCACCGCGGCGATGAGGCCACCGCGCTCGGCGATGCCGATGCCCAGCATGACGACGAGCACCACGCCGAGCGGCGGGAAGGTGACGAAGTTGTCGACCGCCTCGGTGAATACGCGCTGCAACTGTTCGGGCGCGAGCAGGTTGACCGGCTCGATGATGCGGTCCGCTTCGACCGGATGCGTGGCCGACCAGCCGCTCCATGCGGCGAGGGCGCTGAGTGGCAAGAGCGCCAGCGCCAGCACCACGAAAATCGTGAGCGGTGCGGGCAGGCGATTGCCCGCGCGCTCGATACCGTCCAGCACGCGCTGCAGCAGGCCGGATTGTGCGCCTTCATCCATCGCTACACCCCGGGTCGTTCGTTTGTGGCACTATAGGAATACTGATGCCCGACACACCAGCCGGGCCACGCCTGGGGGGGAAAGCGCTTTACGCCATGAAGGGACTGCGCACCTTGCACCTGCCGCAGCGGCCACGCGCCGGTGGCCTTCCACTGGTATGGCTGGCGCTGGTGTGGCTGCTGGGGGCGTTGGCCGGACCGGCGCAGGCCCGCGTATCCACCATCACCTTCGATACGGCCGAGGGCTACCAAGACGTAAGTGACGCGGTGCAGTGGTTGCGCGAAACGGGCGACACGCCACTGTCGCCCGATGAAGCCTGGGTGCGATGGCAGGCGGGCGCGTTCGCGCCGTCGGCGGCCTCGGTGCCGTCGGACGGTTTGCAGTTCGGTGTGATGCACGGTGCGGTGTGGCTGGCCTTTTCGGTCGCGAACGCGACCGACAGCGCGCAGCTGGTGCTGGAGTTTCGCAACCCGCGCCTCTCCTATATCGAACTCTACACGCTGCAAGACGGCACGTTCGTACGGCAAAGCGCGGGCGCCGCACAGCCGCTCGCGGCGCGCTCGGTGCGCTATCCCATGCCGGCCTTCCGGCTCACGGTGCCGCCGGGCGAGACACAGCCGGTGCTGCTGCGCATCCAGAATCTGGGCGACATGCGTACGCGCCTGCACCTGTGGGACGAGATCGCCTTCATGCAGCACATGGGGTCGGCCTACTTTCCGGACCTGGTGCTGGTGGGCATGCTGGCGATTCTGTGCATCTTTCAAATGCTGGTGTTTGCGTTACTGCGCGAGCCGGTCTATGGCTATCTGAGCCTGTTTACGCTCTCTTCACTCGGCTTCTTCATGGGCAGCAACGGCACCGGCTATCTGTTGCTGTGGCATGAGTGGCCGTGGTTCGGGCTGCGCGCCAACTCGTTCTTTTCCATGTGCATGTTCGCCACGTTCATGCTCTTCACGCTCGCCTTTCTGCGCGCACGCGAGATGCACCCGCGCTTCTACGCCCTGGGCCTGGCCTTCGTACTATTGACCGGGGCGAACATCGTCTATGTCTGCCTGGCGCAGCATCTGCTGCGCGTGCATGTGGCTTTGGGTCTGCTGGTTCTCGGCATCGCCATCACCGTTGGCATTGTCGTGGCGGGCCTGTGGCGCCGGCGCCGCGCCACCGCCTACTACGCGGTGACCGCCCTGTTTACCGTGGCCGCCTCCGTACAGATCCTGCTCACGAGCATAGGCATACTGAGCGCGCGCTGGGTGGTCGAGAGCCCGATCCCCAGCGTGCTCATCTCGACGTCGATTCTGCTGTGGACGTTTGAACTGGCCGAGCGCACACGGACGCGCGCGCGCCACGAGAAGCGCACGCTCGAAGAGCAGGTGAAAGCGCGCACCAGTGAACTCCGGCAGGCGCTGAGCGAGGTGAAGACGCTCAGTGGACTGCTGCCCATCTGCAGCCACTGCAAAAAAATCCGCGACGACGGCGGCTATTGGAGTTCGGTGGAGTCGTACCTGCTCGAGCGTACGGATGCCAGCTTCACGCATGGCATCTGTCCCGATTGCCTGAGCGAGCATTACCCGCATCGTGAGCGGCGCCCGGACGCGAGCGAAGGCAGCGCCTAGCCCGTGGCAAAAGGCGCGTGCCGCCGAGAGCGCGAATGGGTGTCGCGAAGCGAGGCGCGAAGCCGCCGGAAATGCGAGCCTTTTCCGGGGTTTGCAACGACGAGTCGCGGCATCGAGGCCGTTCGCAGGCCACGTACGCGTTTGGCCACGGGCTGCTAGAGGGTGGCGATAGGCGCCTCGACGGCTTCGGCGGCGCGGGCCACGTCTTCGCGGCAGGTGAACAAGACAATCTGGTTGTCCTCGGCCAGCCGCGCGACCAGCGCCATGGTGCGGGCCAGGCGCACGTCGTCGTAATTGGCGAAGGGATCGTCGAGCAGCATGGGGATGCGCTCGCCGTGTTCGCTCATGCTCTGCACCAGTGCGAGGCGCAGCGCCAGGTAAATCTGATCGACCGTTCCCTTGCTCAGTGTCTTCTCGGGCTGTTCGTGCATGCGGCGCGTGGCCGGAATGCGCACGCTGAGTTCGAGGTCGCGCCCGATCAGCAATTCATCGTAGGCGCCCTCGGTAATCTCGGCGAGGTGGAAGCTCGCCTTGGCCGCCAGTTGCGGCGCGATGCGGGCGTGCTTGTCGCGCGCGACGTCTTCGATCAGCGCCATCGCATAGCTGGTCGCCTCCAGCTCTGCCTCGAGCGTGACCACCTGGCGCGACACCGCGTCCAGCTCTTCTTCAATCTCGTTGAGCGAGCGCGCCGCCGCCGCGCGCTGCGCCATGCGCACGTGCAGGTTGTGCGCCTCTTCGCGCAGGGCCTCGGCGCGCTGCTCCAGGTGGTCGCGTTCGGCCTCGAGCGCATCGGCATCGGCGTCGGGCCGCGGCGGCAGTTCGCCTTCCGCCGCCACTTCGGCGCGCAATGCCTCGAGGTCTTGCCCGCGCAACAATTGGTCGAGCTGCTCGTTCAGTGCGGTGCGCCGGTTCCACACCTCGCGATACTCGCGGGCCTCTTCCGCGCGTGCGTACCACTCCTCGACCCGCGCGACGCCGGCCCGTTCGAGCAAGGCCGACAGGGTGCGCTCGTGCTGCTCGATCTCGGTGCGCTCGCGCGCGTGGCGGTGCTCGAGGCCGCGGCGGCGGTCTTCCAGCCAGTTCAACCGCGAACGCTGCTCGCGCGCTTCGGCGCAGGCCCGCTCTAAGGCCGCCACCGCGGCGCGCACGGTCGCGTGCTGGCGTTCGGCGGCGTAGCCGGCTTCGCGCAGGTGCACCCGCACCCGTTCGGCGGCCGCGGCGTGCTCTTGTGTACAGGCTTCCAGCGCTTCTGCGAGCGCGTGGCATTCCGCCTCCAGCCGCTCAGCGTCTTGCCGGGCAGCGGTGTATTGCCGGCGCACATCGCGATAACCCTGATAGCGGCCGACCGCCCGCGCCGCGGCGGGGGCCACATCGGCTTCGGTCTCGATGTATTCGTCGACCTGTTCGAAGGTGCCGCGCAGCCGCTCGATGAGGCGGGCCACACGGTCGGCGGCTTCGTCGGTGCGCTGCTCCTGCACGCGCAACAACTGCTGGCGCGCGGCGAGGTCGGCGGCGGCCTGGCGGAAGGCCTCGTAGCGGCGCTCGAGTTCGGCCACCTCTTCGCAGCCCGACTGCAGCAGCAGCGTCTCGACCACGTGCGTCTCTTGCGCGGCAGCGTCTTGCTCGGCGGCTTCGGTGCGCAGGCGGTCGGCTTCGTCGCGCAGGCGCTGCACACGCCGTCCGGCATACAGCAGGTTGCTGGCGAAATAGAGCGCGGCCAACCCCGAAGCGCCCACCGCATAGAGCATGGCGTCGACCCGCATGAAGAACCACGCCACCAGCAGGCCCACGGCCAATGCGGCGCTGGCCGCACCCAGCCAGCGAAAGGCGGGCGCTTCGTCGGTCAGCTCTTCGGCCATCTGTTCGAGCGATTCGAGATAGGCGCTGCGCTGGCCCCGTTGCTCACCGCGCAATTGCGTGCGCAACTGATACTCGCGCGCGGCCGCGGGAAAATCTTCACACTGGCTGAACAGCCGCTGATACGGCCCCACGATACGGTTGCGCTCTTCCACTTCCGCGCGCAGGCGCTTGGCCTCTTCGTGTTCTTCGTCGCGCGTGCGCAGCGCCACGGCAAATGAACTCGCCAGTTGCGAGAACCACTCGACCGGCTCGGGCGCGACGGCGGCGAAATCGGGATAGCGCGCAAGCTCGGCCTCGGCGGCGGCCAGCGCCTCGTTCGCTTCGTCGCGGGCCTCGGTCAGGGCCTCGAGCCGCTGGCGGCGTTGTGCGCATTCGCGTTCGAGTCGTTCTTCTTCGGCCAGCGCTTCATCCGGCGGCGCGTCCGCCTCGGCCAGCGCCAGGAAATGTGCGCCCTGCTGCTCGGCCGCATGCTGTTGGCGCAGCCCCTCCAACTCGGCGCGGGTGCGTTCTTCCTGCGCACGGGCGGTGCCCAGTTCCTGCTCGACGCGCTGTACCTGGGGCAGGTCGTCGAGGGGGAAATCGCGCAGTGCGCCGAGGGCGAAGCAGTGCTGCGTGGCGGTGTCGATCCGCTGCAACAGGTCTTCGGCTTCCTGCAGACGTTCAACACGCGCATGGCGCGCCAGCACGCCCAGCGCCGCTTCAATCTCGTGCCGCCGGGCCCGCACCGTTTCGCCTTCGGCATGCAGGGTGCGGCGCTGCTCGGCGAGGGCGGCCACTTCGGCCTGCACGGCGCGCGCCGCCTCGCGTTCCTGTTCGAGCGCGTGCTGGCGGTGGCGCGCCTGGGGCAGCGGCTTGGTGCGCGCGGTGGGCTGGCCAATGCGCGTGACGCGGGTCTTGAGCCGCGCCAGCGCGGAACTCGACGAGGCGGACGCGTCGCCGCTGTCGGCCAGGCTGAGCAACTTCTCGCGCACGGCGCCCAGTGCATCGCGCCCGCCCAGGTCTTCCAGCGTGATGTGGGTGATGGTGGCGGTGCTGGTGAACACGTCTTTCGACAGGCCCAGCTGCGCTTCGGCAAAGGCCAGCTCGCGGTTGCGCAGCATCTCGAAGGTGCCGGTGATCTCGCGCGCGGCCGTGCGGTCGAACACGTGTACCGCCTCGTGCTTCTTACTGAAGTTGCGCACCACCTCGATCACGTGGCCGTTGTCCAGCTCGTACAAGAGCGTGCCGCCGTAGGTGTCGGGGTCGTGCCAGGGCGTGCGCAGCGTGTGCGCCTCGTCGAAGCTGCGCGCCTGGGTGCTGCGCTTCTGCCCGTACAGCATGTCGGCGATGAACGCGCGCAGGGTCGACTTGCCCTGCTCGTTCGGGCCCAGCACCACCTGCAGGCCCGGCGCGAATTCGATGCGACGGTTGGCGAAGCGGCCGTATCCGTCGATGGTGGCGCGGCGAATCTTCATGTCGTGCCGGCATCCAGCCCGCGCACCGGCACGTCGCGGTTCCGGTAGGCGGCGAGGCCCAGCTCGCGCGCACGCACGAGGTGCTGGCGGCGCTGTGCATCGGGCTCGTCGTCGATCTCGGCATTGATACGCGCCAGGAACAGGCCCAGGCTCGTCTGCTCCTGCGCCAGTTCCCAATAGTCTTCGAGCGGTTCGGTCTCGTCCACGAGGTCGAGAAAGGCATAGCCCGGGCGGGCGGCATCTTGCACCGCGCCCAGCTCGGCGCGCAGTTCGGGTGGCGCCGCACCCGCCAGGCGCACGCGCGCGACGACGGGCCGGTCGCCCTCTTCGGCCCAGCCGCGCAGGGTATCGACCAGCAGCTGCGTAGTGGTGGTCTCGTCCACCGTCAACGTCTCGGCGCGATAGAGCATCTGGCCGCAGGGCCGCGGCGTGACCTGCACGGCGTGCGGGGCGGCCGGGTCGATCTCGACTTCCAGGAAGTGGCGCGGACCGGTCTCCTTGAAGTTCAGCGCTTCCGGTGAACCGGGATACCACATGGGCATGTCGAACGCGCCCTGCACTTCGGTCAAGGTGTGGAAGTGGCCCAGTGCCAGATAATGCAGGCCGGGCGCGGCGGCCCCGGCGCCGTCGAAGGGCGCGTAGAGTTTCTGATGCGGCGGCAGGTGGCCGCGCTCTGAACCGTGCGCCACCGCCACGTGTACGCGGTCGTCTTCGGGCACGCGCAGGCTGCCGAATGGATTGCGCGACACGTCGAAGCCGTCGAAGCCGAAACCATGCACCGTCAGCGGTACGGCATCGAGCGCGTACGACGTCCAGTCGATACGGTCGAACACCTGTACATTCGCGGGCCACGCCTCGCTGCGGTAGGGCGAATCCTGCACACAGGGGTCGTGGTTACCCGGCGCAATGCACACGGGCATGGGCTGCAACTGTTCGAAGGCATTGTGCAGAAAGGTCAGCGTATCGCGGCTTACGCGGTCGTGTTCGAACAGGTCGCCCGCAATGAGCAGGGCGTCGGCCTCGACCGTGGCGGCATGCGCGCAGATGGCGCGGAAGGTATCGCGCTGGGCCTGGCGGCGCCGGTTGCCAAAGGCAGGCGGCATGCCCGCCCCGGCAAAGGACGTGTCGAGGTGGATGTCCGCCGTGTGGATGAGTTTCATGGTGGTGGCCAACGCGGCGGAGTTTGGCACAACTATCGCCTTGATCCAAGGGTTAACCGGCTGCCTAGCGCGTGCGGTGTGGCATCTGCCAGAATTCGCCGGATGACCACCGTTATTCGCCACGGCCACCTTATCGAACCCGGCACCGGACTCAGCGCGCCGCGCGACGTGCGCATTCGCGACGGCCGCATCGACGCCATTGGGGAAGGTCTCGCGGGGGACGAGACGATCGACGCGTCGGGCTGCATCGTGTGCCCGGGCCTCGTCGATATCCATGTGCACTTTCGCGAGCCGGGCTTCGAATCGAAGGAGACGATCGAGACGGGCAGCCGGGCCGCCGCCGCGGGCGGCT
>CAYMLC010000110.1:0-8935 GCA_964390765.1 uncultured Nitrospirales bacterium | reverse complement strand
GTCCCACGATTTTCGGACTTGCGACCTCGGGCATGCGCAGGAACGCCAGGTCATAGACGCTCAGCACACGCCGCGCGGCGCGTACCGGCGGCAGGTAATAGTTCGTGGCGTGGTAGAGGTCCAGCCCGCCCAGTCGCGCGTCGACCCGGGGCTGGCCCGTCCAGTCCCACAGGCGATACAGCGCGCGCGTGGGCAGCGGCAGGTGCCAATGCCCCGCCAGCGGACCGAGTGCCGTGGTGTCTGGGCGGCGGCGGCCGGAACTGAAGCCCAGCACCTCGGGCGCACCGGCATGCGCGAGCAGCGCCTGCACCTGGTAGTAGACAAAGTGGCCTACCCCGCTGCGCGGCGCGGCGAGCGGGGTCAGATCGATACCGGCGCGCACGTTGTGTTCCGGCCGGGGGGCGTGGTTCGTGAGGGCGCGCCCGCGACTGTATGCCCGTTCATAAGCATGTAGATAGCAGTAAGTTAGCGACTGGGGCAAGGTGGCCTTTGGTCGTGGCGCCGTCTTGACTGGGGGCGTAGCCTGTGTTAGCCTATGCTGTCAGCACTCACACAAGGTGAGTGCTAAACGCGCCGCGGGCGAAGCACCATCCATGGAAGGCAATGCGCCGGAACTGAACGAACGCGAACAGCGGATTCTGCAGGCGGTCGTGCAGTTGTACGTCACCTCGGCTGAGCCCGCCGGAAGCCGGGCCCTGGTGAAGCGCTACGGCCTCGACGTGAGCCCGGCCACGGTGCGCAACGTGATGGCGGACCTGGAAGAGCGCGGCTATCTGACCCAGATACACACGAGTTCGGGACGGGTGCCGACGGACAAGGGCTACCGCTACTACGTTGATTATCTGATGCGCGTGCAGGAGTTGACGAAGGTGGAGCGGCGGCGCATCGAAGAAGAGTTGGCGGCGCGGCTGACCGACGCCGACGAGGTGCTGCGGCAGACGAGCCATCTGCTGGCGCTGGTCACGCATCAGGCGGGGTTGGCCGAAGGGCCGGCCGAGGCCGATGCGCTGGTGCGGCACATTGAACTGTTGAGTGTGGGCGAGGGCCGGGTGGCGGTGCTGCTGATCGACCAGTACGGGCGTGTGCGCACGCTCACGGTCAGCCTGGAACCGGTGCCCGGGCCGGACCAGTTGCAGAAGATAAGCATATTTTTGAACGAGCAGTTGCGCGGCGTGAATGTGGGCGACCTGGCCACCACGCTCAGCACGCGGCTGTTCGATTACCTCGAAGACCAGCGGATGCTGGCGGTGCAGGCGCTGCAGATTCTGCAGCTGGTGCCGCCGCAGACGCCGGCGCGGCTCTTCCTCGAAGGTGCGGCCGGGCTGTTTGACCAGCCCGAGTTCCGCGACATGGACAATGCCCGCGTGGTCTTCGGGTTGCTGGAAGAAAAGGGACGTTTGGCAGACGTGTTGCGCCGGGCCGCCACGCAGGAAGGGGCGGGCCGCAGCCGCATCATTATCGGCGGCGAAGATGTGGGTGGTGGGCTCGAAGGGTTGAGCCTGGTGGTGTCGCCCTATCAGGTCGACGGCAAGCCCGTCGGCATGGTGGGCGTGCTGGGCCCGCGCCGGATGCCCTACTCGCGCCTGTCGGCTGTGGTCGACTATACGGCGGGCATTATGGGCAGCCTGATGACGCGCTTTACGCGTTGAGCCGCCACCACCGCAGCAGGGAGTAAGCGAGCCGTTGACGGACGAAGCCGCGAAAAAAGAAGCCGCGAAACGAGACGAAGCGACTCACGAAGCGAGCGGCACCACGCCGCTGCATGACGAGACGCCGGCCCCGCCGGATGCCACGGCGCCGCCCGCGCCCGATGTGCCGTCGGATGCGAACGCGGCCGCGCAGGAAGGGGCTGGTCCCGCGGAAACCCCGGTGGCCCCCGAGGTCGCGGCGACATTGGAAGGCGCCGATGCCGCGGCGCCCACCGCGGACGATGCTCCGCCACCCGGCGACGCCACAGCCGAAGTGGCGGCCGAGCTGGACGCGGCGGCCCTCTTGCAGGAGCGCGACCGGCTGGTGGCCGAACGCGATGAGATGCAGGACCGCGCGCTGCGCTTGCGTGCGGAGTTTGACAACTTTCGCAAGCGCACCTCGCGCGAGCTGGAGCAGGCCCGCACGCAGGCCGCGGAAAAGCTCTTGCAAGACCTGCTGCCGGTGCTGGATCATCTGGAGTTGGCACTCGAGCATGCCGCGGACGCGCAGGACGAGTTTGCCAATGGCGTGCGCATGACGGCGAAGCAGTTTGCCGACGCGCTGAGCAAGGCGGGGGTGACGCCGATTGTGGCGACCGGTGAACGCTTTAACCCGGAGCTGCACGAGGCGCTGGCGCAGCAGCCCTCGGACGAACACCCGGCGGATACCGTGCTCATGGAATACCAGCGCGGGTATCGGCTGGGCGACCGCGTGCTGCGGCATGCGCGCGTCGTGGTAAGCAGCGGCCCGGAAGGCGGCGCTGACCCCGGCGAACCGGTGGCCAACCCGGGCGCCGAAGAAAGTAATTGAGTATGCGGCGTCCGCACGCCGGGCACGCATCGGCTGAGCACACACGGTACGGCCCGCGCGGCCGCCAGCAAGCAAACATGAGATACGACCGGCCGCGTCCAGCGGCCGCCGGAGGATGACGGCATGGGTAAGGTAATCGGCATCGACCTGGGCACCACCAACTCGTGCGTGGCCGTGATGGAAGGCGGAGAGGCGGACGTGATTGCGAATGCGGAAGGCAGCCGCACCACGCCGTCGATGGTGGCCTTTACGAAAGACGGCGAGCGCCTGGTGGGCGCCACGGCCAAGCGGCAGGCGGTGACCAATCCGCAGAATACGATCTTCAGCATCAAGCGCTTTATGGGCCGCCGCTTTGAGGAGGTGAAGGAAGAGGAGCGCGAGGTGCCCTACAAGGTGCAGGGCAGCAGCAGCGGCGACTGCGAAGTGCACGTGGGCGGCAAGACCTATCGCCCACCCGAGATCTCGGCCATGATCCTGCAGAAGATGAAGGAGACCGCCGAGAGCTATCTGGGCCAGAGTGTGACGCAGGCGGTCATCACCGTGCCCGCGTACTTCAATGACAGCCAGCGCCAGGCCACGAAGGACGCCGGCAAGATCGCGGGGCTGGAAGTGCTGCGCATTATCAATGAACCCACCGCCGCCGCCCTCGCCTATGGCCTGGACCGCAAGAAGGACGAGAAGGTGGCGGTGTATGACCTGGGTGGCGGCACCTTCGACGTCTCCATCCTCGCCATCGGCGACGACAGCTTCGAGGTGCTGAGCACCAACGGCGACACGCACCTGGGCGGCGACGACTTCGACCAGCACATCATCGACTGGCTGGCCGAGGAATTTCTGCGTGACCAGGGCATCGACCTGCGCAAAGACCCGATGGCCCTGCAGCGCCTGAAGGAAGCCGCGGAGAAGGCGAAGGTTGAACTGTCGAGCGCGATGCAGACCGACGTGAACCTGCCCTTCGTGACCGCCGACGCCAGCGGCCCCAAGCACCTGAACTACACCCTGACGCGCGCCAAGCTCGAGCAGTTGTGCGACGTCTTGCTGCAGCGCAGCAAGCATCCCTGCCACCGCGCGCTCGAAGATGCCGGCCTCAGCGCGTCGGACATCGACGAGGTGATCCTCGTGGGCGGCATGACGCGTATGCCCGCCGTCGGCAATGTGGTGAAAGACGTGTTCGGCAAGGAACCCCACCGCGGGGTGAACCCCGACGAAGTGGTGGCCATCGGCGCGGCGATTCAGGGCGGCGTGCTCGCGGGTGATGTGAAGGACCTGCTGCTGCTCGATGTGACCCCGCTCAGCCTGGGCATCGAGACGCTGGGCGGCGTGTGCACGAAGCTCATCGAACGCAACACGACGATACCGGTGACGAAGAAGCAGGTGTTCAGCACGGCGTCCGACAACCAGACCGCGGTCACGATTCACGTGTTGCAGGGCGAACGCGAGATGGCGGGCGACAACCGCACGCTGGGCACCTTCAACCTCGAAGGCCTGCCGCCGGCGCCGCGTGGCGTGCCGCAGATTGAGGTGGCCTTCGATATCGATGCGAACGGCATCGTGCATGTCTCGGCCAAGGACCTGGCCACGAACAAGGAACAGAAGATTCGCATCGAATCGAGCAGCGGCCTCGCCGAAGACGAAATCGACAAGATGGTGAAGGACGCCGAGAGCCACGCCGAAGAGGACAAGAAGCGCCGCGAGCGCATCGAGAAGCGCAACAACGCCGACAGTCTGCTCTACGCGACCGAGAAGACGTTGAATGAGCACGCCGACAAGGTGGATGCGGAGACGAAGCAGACCATCGAGTCGGCCATGGAGCAGTTGCGCGAAGCCTTGAAGGGCGACGACCTCGACGCGATCGAGAGCGCGAGCGAAACGCTGCAGCAGGCCTCGCACAAGTTGGCCGAGGCCATGTACAGCCAGCAGGCCGCAGGCGCCGCCGGCAATGGGGGCCCCAACCCCGGCGATGCGGCGACCGGCGGCGATGCCGGCGAAGCGTCGTCCGCGCGTGGCGAAGACGGCGACACGGTCGAGGCCGACTACACCGTTGTGGATGAAGACCAGGACAAGCGCTAGCCCGGTAGCGGCCCGGCCCCCTGCCGGCGCCGCGCCGCGGCAGGTGGACCGCTAGGACATGAATGAGACGATGGACCCATACGCCATACTGGGTGTGTCGCGCGATGCCGACGCGGATACCATTCGCCGCGCCTATCTCAAGCTCGCGCACAAATACCACCCCGACAAGACCGGTGGCGACAAGGCGGCCGAGGACAAACTGAAAGAGGTCAACGCCGCCTACGATATTCTGAAGAACCCCGAGAAGCGCGCGAAGTACGACCGCTTCGGCAGCACCGAGGCGGGCGGCTTCGAAGGCTTTGGTGGCGGCTTCAGTGGCGGTGCGGGGCCCCAGGGTTTCGAGGCGCCGTTCGAAGACTTCTTCGACATGCTCTTCGGCCAGGGCGGTGGCGGGCGCCGCCGCGGCGGTGGTGCGCCCGGCAACGACCTCGAACTGCGCGTTACCATCTCGCTGCTGGAAGCGGCGCAGGGCGTCAAGCGCGAGGTGCGCTTCAACCGCGCCGAAGTCTGCAGCGACTGCGGTGGCAGTGGTGCCGCGCCGGGCAGCCGGCCCGAAGTCTGCAGCCAATGCAATGGCGCGGGCCAGGTGCGCATGGCGCAGGGTTTCTTTAGCATCAGCCGCACCTGCCCGAAGTGCAATGGCGCGGGCCAGGTCATCACCAAGCCGTGCCGGCGTTGCCACGGCAACGGCCGCATGAAGACCTCGCGCACGCTGTCGGTCAACATTCCCGCCGGTGTCGACACCGGCTCGCGCATTCGCATCGCGGGCGAGGGCGAGCCCGGGCGCGGTGGTGGACCCCGGGGCGACCTGCACATTCTGATTCAGGTCGAACCGCACGAAGTGTTCGAACGCGAAGGGCCGCACCTGTTCTGCGATTTGCCCATCAGCATTACGCAGGCGGCGCTGGGCGCCACCATTCGCGTGCCCACGCTGACCAGCGAGGCCGAGCTGAAAGTGCCCGCGGGCACGCAGTCCGGTACGCAGCTGCGCCTGCGCGGGCTGGGCATGCCCGACCTGCGCGGCTACCAGCACGGCGACCAGATTGTGCGCGTGACCGTAGAGACGCCGACGAAGCTGAGCCGCAAGCAGAAAGACCTGCTGCGCCAGTTTGAAGAGGCCTCCGGCGAAGAGAGCTATCCGCTGCACAAGCGCTTTCTGGGCAAGGCCTGGCAGAAGAAGTAAGCGAAACACAAGAAAAACGGGTGGGCGCTTTGTTACAATAAGAGTTTCGGTTGTGGAGGCGGAACCACGCAGGCGCGCCGGTTCCGGCAATACCCCACGAAAGGAGTACGCGCCATGGCGTTTATCGTCACCGAACCATGCATCAAGTGCAAGTATACGGACTGCGTCGATGTCTGCCCGGTCGCCTGTTTCCATGAGGGCGAGAACATGGTGGCCATCGATCCGGACGAGTGCATCGATTGCGGCGTGTGCGTAGACGAATGCCCGGTGAACGCGATCTACTCGGAGGACGAAGTGCCCGAGAAGTGGAAAGAGTACATCGAGCTGAATGCGAAGTACGCGGCGGAATGGCCGACCATCGAAGAAGGCCACGACCCGCTGCCGGAAGCCGAAGAGTACAAGGACGTGGAAAAAAAACGCGAACTCTTCAGCCCGAATCCGGCCGAGGGCGCCTAGTACCCGCACCGCCACACGCGCAGGTTCATCCCGCCGCCCCATCGCACCCGTTGCGGTGGGGCGTTCTGTTTGTCGCCCTTGCACTGCCACCGATACACTCTCGCCCGCCGCCGAAACGGAGACGAGACCCATGCACGCGCCTTTCCCCGACCCCGCCCGCCTGCTCGACCTGTTGTCGCGCGCCGCGGGCAAACGTGTGCTGGCCGTGGGTGATATCTATCTCGACGAGATGACCGAAGGCGCGGTGAACGAGGTCAGCCTCGAGGCGCCCATTCCCGTGTTCGAGGTGCACCGCCGCAAGCACAACCCCGGCGCCGCGGGCAATGCCGCCTGCAACGCTGCCGCCCTGGGGGGCGCCGTGCAGATGGTCGGCGTGGTGGGCGCTGACCCGAACGCTGACATCGTGCGCGAGGCCTTTCGCGTGCGCGGTGTCGATACTAGCGGCATCGTGTGCGACCCTGCCCGGCCCACCAGCACCTACGGCAAACTGCGCGCCAGCGCGCCCAACCGCCCCTCGCAAGAGGTGCTGCGCCTCGACACGCCGCGGCCGCAGCCGCTGCCGCCCGCCATCGAGGCGCAGGTCATCCGCCAGGTGGAAGCGCGCGCACCCGAGGCCGAGATCATCCTCGTGGGCGACCAGGTGAGCGCAACGATCACCCGCGGCGTGCGCGATGCGATTCGCGCCGCGGCCCGGGCGCACGGCTGCCTGTGTGTGGCCGATTCACGCGCGCGCGCCCACTGGATGCAAGACATGGACCTGGTGGTGCCGAACGACGCCGAGGCCGCCGCCGCCACCGGCATCGCTATCGAAGACGACGCCTCGCTCGATGCCGTGGGCGCGGCACTCTTGCAGGTCGCACGCAACGCCTGCATCACGCGCGGGGCCGCGGGCATCAGCGTGTTCGAGCCCGGCCAGCCGCGGGTCGATGTGCCCGTGCCGCCGTGCCACGTGGTCGATGTCACCGGCGCGGGCGACACCGTGGCCGCGGCCATGGCGCTGGCGCGCGCGGCCGGTGGTACCTGGGTCGAGGCCGCCCAACTAGCCAACATCGCCGCCAGCATCGCCGTGGGACAAGAGGGCGCCGTCACCGTATCCGCAGAAGAAGTGGCCCAGGCGCTGCGCGGCACACGCGGCCCCGCCAAGCTGAGCACCCTGCCCGCGTTGCGCGCCCAGGTGGCGCGGCTCAAGGGCGAAGGCAAGCGCGTGGTGTGGACCAACGGCTGCTTCGACATCCTGCACGCCGGCCACATCACCTACCTGCTGCAAGCGCGCCAGCTCGGCGATGTGCTCGTGCTCGGCCTCAACAGCGACGCCAGCGTGCGCGCCATCAAGGGGCCCACCCGCCCCGTGGTCAACGAGATCGACCGCGCCACCGTGCTCAGTGCGCTCAGCTGCGTCGACCATCTGCTGCTCTTCGACGACCCCTCGCCCTACGCGCTCATCGAAGCGCTACAGCCCGACGTCTACGCCAAGGGCGGCGACTACACCCTCGACACCATCAACCAGGACGAGCGCCGCCTCGTCGAAGGCTACGGCGGCGCCATCGAAATTATCCCCGGCGTCGCCGGCGCCAGCACCACCAGCATCATCGAGAAGGTGCTGACGGGCGAAGGGTAGGGCGCAGGCACCACACCAGCAGCGCGCTGCGTGTGATGATGGCAAGCCTCGATAGGCGCTCGAGGGGAATGATGGGCAAAGCAACTGGTGAACCGGCTGGGGCTCGAACCCAGGACCTACGGATTAAAAGTCCGTTGCTCTACCAACTGAGCTACCGGTTCCCTTGCATGCAAACGCCCCGAAGCGGGGGCGCATTCGAGGCGTAGGGTTATGCTACACCCGTGCGCGCGCAGCAGGCAAGGCGCGGGCCGCTGTTGGGATGTTGCGCGGGGGGGGGCGCGTGGGGGCGGCGGCCCACTTACACGCTCCATTTCGCGCGGCTGCGCTTTTGCAGGGGCTGTGTTAGGCTGCAATGAGGCTTGACAGGGCGAGGGCATGAACATGGCCGGAGCTGAAATTGCGGGCAGCGTCAGACAGTTGCGCTGGGCAGGCGCGTGCGCGATAGGCGTGTGCGTGGTGGCGTGGGCGCTGGCGGCTGCGGCGCAGGGGCCGGACTTTGCCACCGAGGTCCATCCGATTCTCGCGGAGCGCTGCTATGTGTGCCACGGCGCGCAGCGCGATCGCGGCGGGCTTCGGCTCGATTCGCGGGCGGCGATTCTGGAGGGGGGCGACTCGGGTGCGGCGGCGGTGCCGGGCGACGGTGCGGACTCGGCGATCATTGCGCGCATCACGGCGGCGGACCCGGAGGTGCGCATGCCGCCGGACCGGCCGCCCTTGCCGGCCGATGAGATTGCGATTCTGCGTGCCTGGGTCGAGGCCGGCATGGTGTGGGACCTCGATGCGCTGGCGCGTCAGGCGCATGTGACGCCCCTTGCGCTGCGCGCGACGCCGGTGCCGCCGGGCGTCAACATTGTCGACCACTACCTGGCCGGTTACTTCGCCGCGCATGACGTGGCCACGCCCGAGGTGGCGCCGGACCACCTGTTCTTGCGGCGTGTCTTCCTCGACACCATTGGCCTGCTGCCGACGCCCGCGGAGCTGGAGGCCTTTGCGCGCGATGACGCGGCGGACAAGCACGGCCGCTGGGTGGCGCGGCTGCTGGCGCGCGACGGCGACTATGCCGAGCACTGGATGAGCTATTGGAACGATGTGCTGCGCAACGACTACGA
>CAYMLC010000109.1:8401-8981 GCA_964390765.1 uncultured Nitrospirales bacterium | reverse complement strand
GAAGCGGTACAAAGCCGCGCCCGGCAATTGCCACGCGCCGTCGGGCGCGCCTGCTTTCTTGCACAGCGCCAACAGAAAAGCCTCGGTATCGAAGCCGCGGTCCCTGGCCACCTGCGGCAGCAGCAGGCCGCCGCCCTGCGCGCCCGCGCCAGTCAGGTAGAGACCGTCGCGCCCCACTTCGATTTCGCTGGTATCGGCCACGTGGATAAACGGCGAGTCCGGTTCCGGCCCCGGCGCGAGCACCGAAACTTCGACCAGCAGCCCGACGGCCTCGACGGCGCGAAGCGGCGCGAAGCGCGGGTCGCGGCTGACGGCCTGCACCGCGTTGTTGCGTACGTTCTCGACCAGCGGCTCGCGTATCGCCAGACTGCCGATGCAGCCGCGCAAGCTGCCGTCCGCGTGGCGCACCGTCACGAAGGCCGCGCCGGCCTGCCACAGGGTTGCCGGGAATGCCCTGCCGTCCAGCGACAGCTTCTCCCCCGCCTTCACCCAGTGCGCGATGCTTGCGTGGGCCACGTGCAACAACTGCGCCCCCGCATCGCCGGTCAGCGGCTGGGAATCATTCATCGTCGCCCGACTG
>CAYMLC010000109.1:7375-8391 GCA_964390765.1 uncultured Nitrospirales bacterium | reverse complement strand
GCCTGAAGGGGCGGGGCCGACGGGTCGGGGGCGTCGACCTCGGGCGGCGGTGCGTCGCTCAATTCGCGCACGAGACGCGGGGCGGCCTCACGCGGTTCGGGCGGCGGGTCGGTTGGGTGATAGAAGGCCAGTGCCGCATAGCTGACCGAGCGCTGGTCGCTGCCGAGACGACGGCCGCTGGTGTCATACGCCAGCAACTCCGATTCGAGCGGCGGCGCGAGCGCAAGCATGCCGATGTACAAGGCATTGGCCCCGTCGATGGGCAGGTCGTTGTCGTCGAGAAAGCGCACCATGGCGTCGGCCTGAAGCCGGAGCACGTGATTAAAGATCTGCCGGTCAAGCTGTTCGATCTTCGCCTGCACCCCTTCACGAAACGGCACGAACCCATACTCGATACCGTAGTGCGTGAAGTTCGTGCTCACGACCAACAACGTGCGGCCATCGAGCAACTCCTGCACACGCGCCGCAATCTGCTCGGCCGCGCGCCGCTCGAGCCCCGCCGGCTGGTCGCCCAGTTGCCCCACGACCAACGGCACCAGCCGAAAGAAGCCGAGTCGCGCCTGGAGAAAAGGCAACACCGCCTCGATGCCATGCTCGCGCTCGTGTACCGCAAGGTGCTGTGCGCGGCCGGAATAGTCCAACCCGCGGATGCGAATCTGCGGACTGTAGCGCAGCGCGTTGATGGCGGCGCCATCGACCTCGACGACGCCCAGCGGCGTGGCGTAGGCCTGCACGTTGGGAATCGACACGCCCTCGAAGACCGCCTGATGCGCCGAAGTAATGACGATGACCCGGTCGTACATGCCAGGCTGCAGACCGGCAAACGCATGCGCGGCCACGGACCCGCTGAAGCCGAAGGGTGCATTGGGCACGACAGCCGCCACCAGCCGCTGGGCGGGCGCCGGGGTGGTGACCGCCGCGAAGTAGCGGTCGAGGGCCGCCCGCAGTTGATCGGGTTCGGCAGGATACCAGGTGCCCACGAGCGCCGGCGGCCGCAGCCGTTCGAGTACGACGGT
>CAYMLC010000109.1:6399-7365 GCA_964390765.1 uncultured Nitrospirales bacterium | reverse complement strand
GCCCGGGCGGGCAGGGTAGCAACAAGACAGGCGACGGCCACGAGGGCGGCGCCACCACGCTTCATATGGTTGATGCTCATGCGTGCGAGCATAGCCGACCGCGTGTCTGGCGAGCCAACGCGCATAGCCCAGCACACGCCGGATACCCCCGAATTCCGTTGCGCAGCCCCGAACCAACGCCTATACTTTCTCGATTGAAGCCGCACTGAAGCGGCTGTGAATGCTGTGCGAGTGACGCGTGGAGGACCAGCAAATGGCCGTGGCCGACATTACGAAGGTGCATAACGTAGCGATAACCGGGCACAGCGGCACGGGAAAAACATCGCTCATTGAACAGATCCTGCACGACGCCGGCGTAACGACGCGGCGCGGCCATATCGAAGAAGGCAACACGCTGTGCGACTTCCTCGAGGAAGAGCTGCAACACCGGCACAGTGTGCAATTGAAGCCGGTACACCTCGAGTGGAAGGGCGCGCGCATGCACATGATCGACCACCCCGGGTACGCCGATTTCATTGGCGAGATCGCGGCCACGGCGCCGCTGGTCGATGGGATGATCATTGTGACCGAGGCAGCCAGCCCGGTGTCGGTGGGGTCGGACAACGCTTGGGCCTATGCCGAGCGCTATGGTGTGCCGCGCGCCTTTCTGGTGAACAAGCTGGACAAGGAGAACACCAGCTTCAAGGAGGCGGTACAGGCTTTGCGCGAAACCTATGGCAAGCGGTGCGTACCGCTGATTGTGCCCTTGGGCGAGGGGGCGGACTTCAAGGGCACGGTCAACATTCTCGACCACGATGAAGACAGCTTCTCGGATACGTTGCACCAGTTACACGCAGAGATTCAGGACGCGGTAGCCGAGTCGAACGAAGCGTTGCTGGAGAAGTTTCTCGAAACCGGCAGCCTCTCGCTGGAGGAGCTGCACCGCGGCCTGCACCCACTCGCCCACGGGCACGGGCGCGCGCTCGG
>CAYMLC010000109.1:3843-6389 GCA_964390765.1 uncultured Nitrospirales bacterium | reverse complement strand
ACGGCATTGCCTCGGGCCATATCGTGCCGATTCTGGCGGGCAGCGTCGACAACAACGTGGGCATGGACGACATGCTCGACGTGGTCGCCGAATCGTTTCCCTCGCCGCTCGATCGCCCTGTGAAGGTCATCGATGCCAGGGGGGAAGAGGTCGAGTTGAAGGTGGCGGCGGACTCGCCGTTTGTGGCCCAGGTGTTCCGCCAGATTGCCGACCCGTTCGTGGGCGCGCTGACGCTGTTTCGTGTGTTGACCGGCACGCTGACAAGCGATTCGGAAGTCTATAACCCGAACACGCAGACCAAAGAGCGCGTGGGCAAGCTGATGCTGCTGAACGGCAAGGAGCACGAGCAGGTTGACGTGGTGGGGCCGGGCGATGTGGCGGCGCTGACGAAGCTGAAGAATACGCGCTTCGGCGATGCGCTGGTGGCGGTGGGCAGCGATTACCGGCTGCCGCCGATCGAGATGCCCAGCGGCCTCGTGAAGCTGGCGATCCAGCCGAAGGCGCGCGCGGACGAAGACAAGATTGGCGAGGCGCTGCACCGGCTGGCCGACGAAGACCCGACCTTCAGCCACTACCGCGACGAAGCCACGGGCGAGCACGTGATCGTGGGCATGGGCGAATTGCAGCTCGAGATTCTGCTGGAGCGCATGAAGAGCAAGTACCATGTAGAGGCGGAGACCTCGCTGCCGCGCATCGCCTATCGCGAGACCATCCGCACGACGGCGGAAGTACACGCGCGGCACAAGAAGCAGTCGGGCGGGCACGGGCAATTCGCCGATGTGCAGATTCGCCTGTCGCCGAACGAGCGCGGCGCCGGATATGAATTTGTGGACAGCATCGTAGGCGGCGTGGTGCCCAAGCAGTATATCCCTGCGGTGGACAAGGGCTGCCAGGAAGCGCTTGGACGGGGTGTGATTTCCGGGCACCCGGTGGTCGACGTCAAGGTGGAGTTGTTCTTCGGCAGCTTCCACTCGGTCGACAGTTCGGAAATGGCCTTCAAGATCGCGGCCAGCCAGGCGATTCAGGAAGGCGTGCCGCAGGCGCAGCCGTGTGTACTGGAGCCGGTGCTCGAAGTCGAGGTGACGGTACCCGAAGACGCCATGGGCGATGTGACGGGCGACCTGAACAGCAAGCGCGGGCGTATACTGGGTATGGACACGGCAGGGCCCGGGCGCCAGCGCATCAACGCGCACGTGCCCGAGGCGGAGTTGTTGCGCTATGGCGCGGAACTGCGCAGCCTGACGGCCGGGCGCGGCAGCTACACGGCCAAGCCCAGCCACTACGACGTGCTGCCCGAACACCTGGCCAAGGGGCTGATGGAGCAGTACAAGGCGAGCCGGGCCGAAGGACACTAGGCCGCGTAACGTGCGTCGCACGCGGTTGTATCGATGGGTGTGTGGGGGGCCATCCATGCCGGGCGGCCCACAGTGGGAGATGAGAAACATGCTGTTTCGTGCGTGCGGAATGCTATGCGCCGGTGCGGTGGCGTTGGCCGGTTTGAGCGGTTGCCCGAGCCAGCGGGTGACAGCCACCGATGACCTGGCGGACACGGCCGCGCTCTCGCCGGGCGGTACCGTGAAGGTGCTCAGCCGGTCGGGCGCCATCGAAATCGATACGTGGGACCAGAACACCGTGGCGCTGGAAGCCACGCGTACGGTGGACCTGTTCGCCGGGCCGTTCAACGAGCCGGGCGACCCCGAGGACTTTCTGGATGACATCGAAGTGACGGTGACCGGCGGCGGCGACGAGGTCGAGATTGTGGTGGACTGGCCGGAGAACTGGGCCTTGAGCGGGCTGCTCGCCAGTGCGGACCTGGAACTGCTGGTGCCGGCCGGTGCCGCGGTGGAGATTGACCACCGCAATGGCGCCGTCGAGATCGACGGCGTGAGCGGTGGCATCGAACTGGACCTGAACAACGGCCCGGCCACGCTCGACGACGTGGACGGAGACATGAACATTCGCGTAGGCACGGGCGCCGTCGATGTTGACCATCCGATGGTGCCCCTGGCCACGGCACGGATTCGTGTCGAACTCGGCACGGGTGAAATCAGTTTCTCGCTGCCGGAAGAGAGTGCGTTCGAGGTCGAAGCCGATGTGGCAATTGGCAGTATCGAGATCGACGACTTCCCCATCACGCCGAACTTCAGCGGCACGGGCGCCAGTGTGTTTGCCGTGCTGGGCGATGGCGGCGCCGAGATTGACCTCGAAGTGGGCGTCGGCAACATCGAGATCGACGCGCTCTAGTATTTTCTGCGTTCCAGCCTACGGCCTCGCGGCGTGTGCCTGCGGGGCCGTTTCCTTTTCCACGGGCGGCGGCCGCCAGCGAAAGAAGCGCTTGTAGCCAAGCGTAAACGACCAGCCCGCGAAATCTTCCTGCTGGTCGCGGAAGAAGTTGTAACCGGCGTTGACAAACAGGCTGTTGCGCGCGTTGAGCGGAACGTCGAACCCCGCATTCAGATTGATGCTCGGCAGCGTCCACGCATCGTCGAGCTTGACGGTGAGCAGGTTGGTGCCTTGCTCCCGGCGGAAGTTCATCGCCAGCGCTG
>CAYMLC010000109.1:1706-3833 GCA_964390765.1 uncultured Nitrospirales bacterium | reverse complement strand
CCGAAACCGAGGCGGGCCTTCACATCGTAGGTCGCATGCGTAAGCGTGACACGCCCGCCCACGCTGGGCCGGGCCGCCCGCAAGCGCGCCCAGAGCCCGCTGTAGTCCTGCTGCTCGGGCATGGCCCAGGGGAAATAGTCGACACCGATACCGGCGAAGGTCGCGCCGCGCGACAGCTCGAAATCGGTGCGCAGATTGATGAGAAAGATGGTGCGGTCGGTCGCGCGGGTATGTACCGTGCCCGCGCTGTGCCCAGCAAAAACCTGTACGCTCAGGCGGTCGGACAGGTTGTAGCCCAGCCCCACATGCGGGGGCCAGATGAGGGCGTCGTCGCGCAGGTCACCCACCGTCGTCACGTCGTCGTAGGTGGGCGCGATGAAGCGCAGCGGCCGGTTGTAAAAGCGTTCAATCAGCGCCTCACTCTCGAGACGCGGGTAGGTATTGACGGCGGAGAGCATGAGGAACCAGCGGCGCTCGGAGAGGTCGGCAGCTTCTTCGGGCGGGGCTTCAACCGCAGACCGCGCTGCCGCCGGCAGTGCGCACGCAACGCAGACCACTACGGCCAGTGACCACCGCAACACGTTCTTACCGCACTCCCCTGCCCCCTGCCCATTGGCGCGAAGATAGCAGATTACGGTGCGGCAGGCGCGTGCGAAACGAGCAGCGGCGGATGGTCGACCGCCGGGTCCTCACCGAACCACGCGCTGTACAACATGCTGGCAAGTGAGGGGTCTTGCCAGGTGCCGCCGACTTCGCCGTCGACCACCCACTCGACGGTCCCATCCGCGTGCAGGCGATAGGTGATTTCCATCCCCCGCTCCCAGGCGATGGCCACGGTATCGATAAAGTCTTGGCGTGAATCGCAATGCCAGTTCTGCGCATCGAGCATGCGAATCGTCTCGCGGCGGACGCGGTCCGCGCCGACGGGATAGAGAATGCGGAAGGTCATGGCGCGTGCGCCCTGCCACGTGCGGATGCGCTCGATACGCGCGGCGGGCTCGTCGGGCCAGCCATCGCGGGCGGCCGCGGGGTCGATATAGTGCGCCGCCACAAACACGCGCACAAAAAGGTAGGTGCGCAGCGCGGCACCGGTCGCCACCACGTCGGTTTCACCCACGCGCATGGCGGCGGGAAAGCCCTCGCCCGTGTGCCGCTCTTCGATGGTATCGCCCCCAGCACCCAGCAGCAGCACCGCCGCAACGGCCATTCGTATCATGCGCCGCCCTCTTGCTCGCTCAGGATCAGGTTGGCGCTGCGCACGTCGACGCCGGGCAGCGCGGGCCAGTCTTGCGGTGGCGGCCACTGATACCAGTAGGCCGTGGCGCAGTAGTCGTCGGAGCGCAGGTAGTACACACTGTCGGGACTGCGGCGGGGATGGTTCTTGGGGTTGGCGATGAGCCGGTCGCCATAGATTGCCTCCAGGTCACGCCGCAGGCCGGCGCCCATCTGCTGCACGGTCACCTTGATTCGTTCGCGGAAGTAAATGGGGTCGGGGATATGAAAGCGGAAGAGCGTCGTGTAGGGGGGGCGGTGCAGCGGGGCGCCCTGATAGGCGGTGCTGTGCTCGCCCAGACCCCATGCCGAGCCGATGTAGTCCTCGAGCCCGGTGCCGCAGAGGGTCGGGTAGAGGTCGTCTTCGTCGAGGTACATCTTCACTTCGCCCTCACCCCACCAGCCGTCGCTCAGGGGCCGCACCCCGATGACACAACCGAGGAAGCGGCCGCGGCCGGCGGTCTCGAGAATCGTGAAGTCGTGCCCGAGGGGACAGGGGTTCTGCCGGCGCCAGCGTGCGTGGAAGCGGCCGTCGACTTCGCGCACTGTGTCGCTGCGTGTAAACGCGATGTCGTAGAAGAACCAGTCAATGGGGTGGCCGGTTTCGTTGGTGAGGGTGATGCGCGCGTGCTCGCGAAACGGCATGGGAATGCAGCAGTTCAGGCCGCGCCCCTCCTGCATCATCACCACCTGGCTGTACATGGGCACGGGCGCACCATGCGCCATCCCGAAGAAATCCGCCAGGGGCACCTCGACGCTGGGCGTGTCGCGTCCTTCCCAGTACATCCGCAGAATCTGATTGCGCAGGCTGTGCGGGTCGCGCGCGTGCGTCGTCATCCAGATACGGCGGATGAG
>CAYMLC010000109.1:1123-1696 GCA_964390765.1 uncultured Nitrospirales bacterium | reverse complement strand
ACGGGTCGTCGCTCCCAGACATGCCCGCCTCTGAGCGTGGCCGTCTCGCCGTCGCCCAGGTCCTTAATGGCGGGCGCGCCCTTCAGGCCGTCACCTGCCGTGCCGCCCTGGCCCGCGCGCGCGTGCGGATTCTCCTGGGTGGCCCAGCGGCTGTGCAGGTCTTCGAATCGGTACCACATCGGCTCGCACCTCGTGTTGCGGTTGGGTTAGATTCTGGGCAGCATGAAACGTTTCGGGCAACTCCTCTGTTGGGCGACGCTGGGCGTGGCGTGGTGCGCGCCGGCGCAAGAGACCGCTGCGGTGCGCGAGGCTATCGCGCGGGCGTGCGATGGCGCGGTGGCGCGGCAACAGCATGGCGGCTGGCCGCGCGCCTTTGCCGTGGGGCGCGACCTGCGCTTCGGCGAGCACAATCCCATCAGTGACCGCTGGATTACCGTGCAGCCCCCGGCGACACCCGCCGTTGCCCGGGTGTTGCTTACGGCAGCGGAGCAACTGGATGCGCCGCGATGGGCCGAGGCGGCCTTGGCCGCGCGCGATGCGCTGGCGAGGTTGCAGACGGCGGAGGGCGGCCTG
>CAYMLC010000109.1:0-1113 GCA_964390765.1 uncultured Nitrospirales bacterium | reverse complement strand
ACCCGGACCGCAATCGCAACACCATTGGCACGCTGGATGACGACACCACCACCGCCACGCTGGATTTCTTTCTGGCGGTGTGGCGCTACACGGGCGATGAGGCCGACCTTGCGCTGGCGCGTTCGGTGGGCGATTTCCTGCTGACGGCGCAGTACGAGAACGGTGGCTGGCCGCAGCGTTATCCCCCCCCGCGCGACCACTACGGCCGGCACATCACACTGAATGACGGCGCGATGACCAACGCAATCCAGGCGCTCTTGCGCCTGCACGCGGCCACCGGCGATGCGCGCTACCTGGATGGGGCGAAGCGCGGCGGCGACTGCCTGATTCGGCTGCAGGGTGGCGAGGGCGAGGCCATCTGGGCGCAGCAGTACGACGCCGATACGCTCGAGCCCGCCTGGGCGCGCGTATTCGAGCCGCCGGGCTATACGCCGGGCGAGAGCCTGGGCGCGATGGATGCGCTGCTGGCGCTCTATCTGGCCACAGGCGCGCCGCGCTATCTGGCGCCGTTGCCAAAGGCCTTTGCCTGGTACGACACCCATCGGCTGGACAACGGCCTGTACGCCCGGCTGTATGAGCCGGGCACAGGGCGGCCGGTCTATGGCGGCAGCCGCGAAGAACGGCAGGTCGTGTATGACGTGGATCAGGCCACCGGTGGCTATAGCTGGCAAAGCGCCTATAGTCCAGACGCGCAGCGGATGGCCTACAGGCGCGTTCGGGCGGTGGGCCGCGACGCGTATCTGGCGGAGCGTGCGGATACGCCTGCCGAACCGGTCGAGGCGGCGGCGGTGCAGGCCCTGCTCGATGCGCAGTCGCCGCATGGTCTGTGGGAGCGTGCCGCGCGCGGACACGAGTTGACCGTGCTCGAGCGGCGCGAATGGCCGCTTGCTACAAGCATCATCGGCATGGGAGATTTCGTGGCGCACACGCGCACACTGCTGGATTGGCTGGCACAGCAAACGCCCGAGGCAAAGGAACAGGACGATGCGCAAAGCTAGTGGACTGGTGTTGATGCTGGTGGCGTGGCCGCTGGCCGCCCTGGCGCAGGGTGCAGCGGAACCAGCGCCGGACATGGCCATCGACGAAGACGGCTATCACCTGTTGTTCGACGGT
>CAYMLC010000108.1:0-9020 GCA_964390765.1 uncultured Nitrospirales bacterium | reverse complement strand
AGCATCTGTTCCGCCATGCCGGCGATGGATTCCTCATCGTCCACGAAAAGAATCCGCTGTCGTTCCACCGGGACCTCCGGGATCATCCGTCGATGGGCAGACCTATGATGAACTCGGTCCCCTGGCCCACCTCAGTGGAGAAATCCAGGCTCCCGGAGAGCTTGTCATGCACGATGGTGCGGCTGATGGCCAAGCCCTGACCCGTACCCTTCCCCACCTCCTTGGTGGTGAAGAAGGGCTCGAAGATCTGGGCCATGACCTCGGGCGGCATGCCGCAGCCCTCGTCCGCCACCCGCAGAAAGACATAGTGCCCGGGTTGGGCACTGGCTGAATGGGCGAGGTCGTCATCGTCGAGGGCGCGCCGGCCCGTGCTGATGGTGATGCGACCGCCGCGTGGCATGGCGTCGCGCGCATTGATGCACAGATTCATCAGCACCTGCTCGAGCTGGCCGAGGTCGCCGTACAGGGGCAGGCTGTCGACGTACGGCGTAAACGAAACGCGAATGTTTTCGGGGATGGTGCGGCGCATCATGTTCATCAGATTCTCGACCACCGCGTTCAGGTCGAGGGTTTCCGGCATCAGAATCTGGCGGCGGCTGAACGCCAGCAGTTGCCGGGTCAGCGTGGCGGCGCGCTGGGCCGCCTGCTCGATTTCCCGCAGACAATCGCTTGCCTGTTCGGGGTGTTCGAGCATCTCGCGGGCCATCTCTGCATAGCCGGTAATGGCGAGCAGCAGGTTGTTGAAGTCGTGCGCCACACCGCCGGCCAGTTGGCCAACGGCCTCCATCTTCTGCACCTGCCGCAGTTGTTGTTCGAGCTGCCTGCGCTCGGTCAGGTCGATATCGAACGAGTAGACCACCGGATCATCGGACTGTTCCGTGAGCACGACATTGCTGGCCAGCACAATGCGGTGGCTGCCGTCGCGGTGCAACAGCGTGTATTCCTCGGGCGGTGTGCCTTTTCCGGTGCGGAACATGGTCTCGATTTGCTGGCGCACGTAGTCGCGCTTGTCCGGCGCAATCATGAGGTCGACCAGGGGCTGGCCCAGCGCCTCTTCGGCCGTCCACCCATAGATGCGCTGGCTGCCCTCGTTCCAATAGTTGATGCGTCCGGCACGGTCGACGCCCTGTACGCCGACACTGGAGAGCGAATCGAGTGCGCGGCGGAGGCGTTCTTCGTGGAGTCGTGCGCGCTCGGCCTGTTGCACGCGGTCGGTAATATCGATGTTGATTCCGACGAGGCGTCGTGCCCGGTTGTCGGTATCGCACTCGGTGAGCGAATGCGATTCAATCCACCGGACCTGACCATCGGGCTGGGGCACACGAAAGCGCAGCACTGTGGGGCCGGTACGCTTGATCGCCTCGCGAAACTCCGCGGTCGCCGCGCGCACGTCTTCGCTGTTGGCCAGGCGGCGCCAGTCTTCATAGGTACCGTGGTCCGGCCGGGCGGCAAGTTGTAGAGGGCGCAGGTCTGTTCGTCCCAGTTCAGGACGCGCGTATCCAGGTCCATTTCCCAGGTGCCGATGCCGGCGGCCCGCGCCACCATTTCCATGCGGGCGCCGAGGGCACTGCGCTCTTCGTGCAGCGCCCTGATTTTCGTCACGTCGGCAACATGGGTCGTCCACACCGTACCGCCGTCGTGCCGGGGGTGCGGCCGGGCCTCCGCATGCAGCCAGCGCTCGCCGCCCTGCGGCAGAACCACCCGGTATTCATCGCGGTAGGTGCACTGTTCGGCGAGAGCGTGGTCCTGAAGGCGACGGGTCCGCTCGCGGTCTTCGGGGTGCACCCGCCGCAGCATGGCGCGCGGATCGGCCAAGAGGTCATCGGCCGACAGTTCGAACAGTTCTTCGATACCTTCGCCTACGAACAGTACCTCGAGCCGCCCGTGTGCGCCCTGCAGGTGTTGCATCAAGAGACCGGGCGCCTGCTCCGCCGCCATGGTCAGCCGCCGCTCGGCATCGGTCCGGGCCAGGGCGTGGGCGCGTTCACGCGTGACGTCGCGCCCGACCATGCACAGGCTGGGCTGCGAAGCATCGTGCCCGTGCAACACGCGCACCGTCGCTTGCAGGATACGCGGCTCGCGCTCGGGCGCCACCACGTGCAGTTCCCCCTGCCAGAGGCCGGCATCGAGTACGTGCTGCAGAACCTCGGACAGGTGTGTCTGCGCGCCACCCGTGGGCCGCAGGAATTGGTGGGCGCGCTTGCCGGCCATTTCCTCGTGCGACAGATTGAGCGCTTCGTGCAGCGCGAGATTCAGGAAGAGGAAGCGGCCTTCCCTATCGGTCACGGCTACGTGGTCGGCAATGGTCGCCAGGATGTTTTCCTGCTGCACCAGTCGTTCGCGCTTGGCCAGCTCGCGCACGGCGTAGCTGAAGTCGTCTGCAAACTCGTTGAAGAGCGAGATGAGTTCGCGGTCTTCCAGATAGGCCGGGGGTACGGCGCCCGACAAGAGGCCGTGGCCGTAACTGCCGAGGTCCAGCCGCCGGACAAAGGCCCCGTGAGACGTGTCCTGGCTGAGGAAGCACCCGCACCATTCTTCGCCCACGCAGCGGATATGAATGAAGGGTTCCTCGGCACTGGTACAGCGGTAGCAGTGCAAGCGGTTGGGTTCGGCCAGCGCCTCTTCCAGATGGCTGTGCTGGCCGTTGAAGCCCGACGCCGCCAGATGGGTCAGGTTTTCGAGCGGGTCGAACAGACCGATCCACGCCTTGTGAAAACCCAGGTCTTCGGCCAGCAGGTCGCAGCCGCGCTGCACAATGGCGCCGACCGTATGCTCGGTGGTGATGAGGCGGTTGACCTTGCGCAGGGCCACGACCATGGCGCGCGGCGATACGTCTGCGGCCGCAGGCGGTACGGCCCGCGTATTCGTGTTGCTTGCCCCGGCGTGAGCCGGCGCTTCTCGATGGTCTTCGCTCAACAGGCACCCCAAGTAACCGGCGTGATAAAGCTGCCTAGACGGTCTTCATCAGCCCCCATATACACAAGTGTACAACATCACTTGGGCCGCCTACGGCATTTGTCCATGAAACTTCCGTAAAGGAATGCTTAATGTAAACTTTGGTCACCCACGGTAAACGCCCCAGGCGCGGTGTGTAGGTAAAGGCGTTTTTGCAAAATGGGGCAAACAAAGAGAACGGCCTCGCCCGCAGGAGCCAGGCGAGGCCGCCATGGGTGCATGACGAATTGGCCAGCCACCCTCCCCAAGGTCGCGTGGGCCGAGCGGCACTGGGCGTTGCACCAGCGCACCCGCACCTCGCCGTGTCGCCCGCAGGCGCCATCCGCGGCTGGTTCTGCCGTCACGTCTCTCCCGGCGCCGCAGGGGCTGACCCGGGCCTTCCCATGCGCACGTTACCCGCAAAGCCGTACAAGCGTTACGTGCTACGGTGTGTTAAGCTTCAGACAGTAGCGGTTAGCGTCCTCGCAGGGGTTCAGCATGCTCGACGACATCGCTCCCCTCTTGCAGGTGGGCCAACCAGCGACACTCCATTGGTGCCTGCCCGGCCATACCAATACGCGCCACCAATCGTTCCTGCGCGGCTGGCGGCCCGGCGCTTTTCTGGTATTCGATTGGCCCCCTGCTGTCCCCCAGCCCGCGTCCCCGCCCGATGAGGTTGTGATGGTGGGCGTGCGGCTGCTGGCGCCGGAGCGGGTAATCGGATTTGACGTGCCGCTTCAGGAGATTGGCGAGGCGGCGGCCGGCCCCTTCTTGCGCATTGGCTGGCCACGCACGGCACAGAGCGCACCCCTGCCGCGCGAGAACCGCCTGGCGCTGGACCTGGCGGCCACGCTGACCCTGGCCGAGCCGGCCGGCACGTATGCGGCGCAGGTGCGTGAGCTGGCGCTGGACGGGTGCCGGCTGACGGTGGGCCCCGAGGTGCCCGCCTTCGAGCGCGCGGCGCTGCGGCTGGACCTGGGCGGGCGGCGCATGCGCCTGCAGGCGCCAATTGTCGTCGAGGACTGCCACCCCTATGGCGATGCGGGCGCGCTGTTACGCTGTGCGTTTCTCCGGCTCGACGAGGCCCAGCGGATGGACCTGGCCTTCTACCTGGGTTCGCAGCTCGAGGCGCTGGCGCGGGGGAGCACGGCGCGTGCGGTGCTCTTCGTCGACCGCGACGCCGCGGCGTTGCTCACGCTGACCCAGACGCTGGCCGAGGCGGGGGTGAACGCGGTGGTGGCCGACGACCCGATGGAGACGATGAGCCGGCTGCGCGAGCCGATACATGGGGTGCTGGTGGTGGCGTACACGCCGGGCCAAGACGACCTGCCCAACCTGGTGCGCATGGTGCGCATGGGCCACGGCTATGAGAATGTGCCGGTGTATGTGTATGGCCACGACCTGGACAGGCACCAGCAGGAGACCTTGCGCGCGAGCGGCGCCAGCGCCTTTATCACGCTGGGCACGCTGGGCGATGCGCTGGCGAGCGAGATTGCCGCCGCACTGCGTGTGGACCCCTAGGCCGCGCGCCGCAACGCGCTAGACCGAATAGCCGCCGTCGCAGGTGATGACCGCGCCCGTGGTGTAGCTCGATGCGTCGGACGCGAGGTAGAGCGCGATGCCCGTAATCTCTTCGGGCTGGGCCTGGCGGCCCAGCGGCGTCTGGCTGAGGTAGTGCTCGCGAATCTCGGGCGTATCCAGCAGCACCTGGGCAAATCGCGTCTCGGTGAGGCCGGGCGCAATGCAGTTGGCGCGCACCTTCGACGCGCCCAACTCGCGCGCCAAGACCTTGGTCAGCATGATGACCGCCGACTTCGTCATCGAGTAGACGCCCATCAGGGGTGACGGAGAGAGGCCCTCGATCGACGATACATTGATGATGCTGCCACCCTCGCCCCGGCGCACCATGCGCTCGGCCGCGCGCTGGGCTGGCAGGAAGTAGCCTTTGCAATTGACCTCGAAGGTCTTGTCATACGCCGACTCCGGCGCATTCACCAGCGGACCGAAGTAGGGGTTCGTCGCGGCGTTGTTGACCAGGACATCCACCCGGCCATAGGCCTCGTCCACCTGCTGGAACAGCGCGTCCACCGCCTCGGCCTGCGCCACGTGGCACGCCACCGGCAGCGCCTCGCCACCCGCCGCACGAATCTCCTCCGCCACCGCATCGAGCCCCGGCTGCTTGCGCGAAGCCAACACCACCCGCGCACCCTGCGCCGCATAAGTCTTGGCAATCTCCGCGCCGATGCCCCGGCTCGCGCCCGTCACCACCGCTACCTTGCCCGTCAGATCGAAAGTTGGTGTGCTCATCGTCCCTACCTCGCTCGCCACTGATGCCAAGCCGCGCATTGTTCGCGGCCCGGCCACGCAAGTCAAGGAGTAGGAACGAGGGTCTGCTCGCCGCTAGCTGGCGGGGGTGCTGGGGGAGGCGTCGTCCGTGGCGACGGGTTCGGCGAGGCGCACGAGCACTTCGTTGCGGCGGAGGAAGGGAAGTGTCCAGGGGGGATTGTATTGACCGAGGAGCACGGGGCCTTCGATGGCGAGGCCATCGGCTTCTACCGCTTCGAGCAGTTGGCGGCGCATCTTTTCCACGTGCCCTTCGCGCGCCCAGCCGCTGAAGCGATGCACGGCGAATTGGCCGCCCGGCACTTCGCGCAGGGTGACGCGGTCGGTCCTGGGGTCGGGCAGGCTGTCCATGTCGAATTTCGAGGGCATCACGAAGCTGACGATGTGGCGTTGGTCGTATTCGGGCGTGGCTTCACCGGCATCGGCGGTGGGTGGGGCAGCGGCCTCGTTCTGGAAGACGGGGGCCGTCATCGCCATCTCCATACGCTCGCTGTTGTTGCCGAAGATATAGTCGGCCAGCACGCGAAAGCCGCGGTTCATGGCCCCGCGGTAGTCACCCTCGACCTCGACTTCCGCGATGATGAAGGGGGCATAGTCGCGGACCTCGTAGAAGTCGCGCTCGGCAACAACGGTATAGGCGGGTTCTTCGATATCATCGGCGGCCATGGCGCGTTCCGGCGTGGTAAGCAGCAGGGCGGCGGCGAAGAGCAAGGCGGCGGACAGTGTGGTGCGGTGCATAGCGGGTCTCCCGTTGTGTGCCGTGGCGAGCAACCCGCACCGGGCGAAGCCTATTTCGCGGCCCCGGCTAGTCGGTGTAGACCGTCACCTTGTCGCCAGGATACAGCACGTGGCCCTGGGGCCAGTCGTTCCACTGGTACAACTGGCTCACGCGCACGCCGTAGCGGCGCGCGATGGTGGTGGGGTTGTGTCCGGCGGCCACGGTGTGCACCACGGCCTGGCGCTGGGGCGCGGGCTGGGCGGCGGCGGTGTTGCTGGCCACTTGGTTGCTGGCGACTTGGGTGCGGCCGCTGTCGCGCTTTTCGATGGTGAGCTGCTGGCCAATCTGCAGCGTGCTCTGTGGTGTCAGTCCGTTCCAGGCGAGCACATCGCTGGTCTTCACGCCATACTTGCGTGCGATGGTGTAGGGGCTCTCGCCCGCGGCCACGGTATGCGTGAGCGTCGCACCGCTGGGCGCCTGTGGGGCGGGTGCGGGCTGCGCGGCGGTGCTGCCGCCGCCGCCACTCAGTTTCAGTTCTTGGCCAATCTGCAGCACGCTGCCGGCATCGAGGCCATTCCAGGCCAGCAGGTGGCGCGTGTTGATGCCGTGCTTCGCCGCAATAACCGAGGGGCTCTCGCCCGCCGCCACGGTGTGGGTGGTGGGCGCTTGCGGTTGGGGGGCGGGCGCGGTGCCGCCGGGCGTCTTCTTGGGGTCGGGCACGCGCAGGTCCTGGCCCACGTGCAGGGTGCTGCGTGCGGTCAGCGAGTTGGCGGCCAAGAGGTCGCTGGTGCGTATACCGTAGCGCGCGGCAATGGTGCTGGCCGTCTCGCCACGGGCCACGGTGTGTTCGACGGTCTGGCGGGGTGCGGGCGCGCCGGCCGCGGGGCTGGCCTGGGCAACGGGCGCCAGGCGCAGGGTCTGGCCCACGCTGATGACGCTGCCCCGGTCGAGGCCGTTCCACGCGAGCAGGTCATCGGTGCGCACGCCATAGCGCGCGGCAATGACCGAGGGCGACTCGCCGGCGCGCACCGAATGCGTGGCCGGCACGGCGTTCGGGTCGGCGACCACAAGGCGCTGGCCCACGGCGAGGTGCTGTCCCGAAGCGATGCCGTTCCATTCCTGCAGCTTGCTCACGCTGGTGCCGTGTGCCTGGGCCACGTCGTACAGGGTGTCGCCCCGTTGCACCGTGTGGGTCTTGGCGTTGCCGGCCAGCACGGCCGGTGCTGTGGTTGCAGGTGCGGGCGCCGCCTTGGGCGCGGGTGCGGGGGCGTCTTCGCCGGGCACCTTCAACCGTTGGCCCGCCTTCAACTGGTGCGCCGAGCGCAGGTCGTTGGCGGCCATCAACTCGCGCATCGGCACGTCGTAGCGCTGCGCGATCTTGCTCAACGTCTCGCCGCGCCGCACGATGTGGGTGCCGCCAGGCGCCGGGCCACCGCGCCCGGTCGATGCCAATTGCACCTGCTCGCTCGGCAAGTCGCGGATGACCTGGGCAAACTGGGTGCGCTTTTCGAGCGGCACCGCCACGTGGTGGGTACCGGTCGAGGGGGTGCGCTGCCGGATAAGGTCGGGATTCAGTTGTTCCATGGTGCCGGGTGGCAGTTCGAGCGCCTCGTCGAGGCGGCTCAGGCTGAATGAACCTTCCACGGGTACCCGCACGATGCGCAGCGGCGGGCTGGGGTTGCGGGTGAAGCCATAGCGCTCCGGGTTGCTGGCCACAATCGCCACGGCCAAGAGCCGCGCGTAGTACTTCTTCGTCTCGCGCGGGATGCGGTTGGCGGCGGGCGGCGTGTCGAGCAAGACCCACAGGTTGGTCTCGCCGCCGTTGCCGGCAATCGCACGTTCGAGACCGCCTTCGCCCATGTTGTAGGCGCTGACGGCGAGGGCCCAGTTGCCGTCGAAGTATTGGTAGAGGTCCTTGAGATAGGCGATGGCGGCATGGGTCGAGCGCTGCCAGTCGTAGCGCTGGTCGACGTGGCCGTCGACGCGCAGGTTGTAGCGCTGGCCGGTGGTGCGCATGAACTGCCACATGCCGGTGGCGCCGGCGTGCGAGACGGCGCGCTGCATGAACGAACTCTCGACCATGGGCAGCCAGCACAGTTCGGGCGGCAGGCCGGCCTTCTGGAACTCGGCACGGATGTAGGGCAGGTAAGCGTAGCTGCGGTCGAGCCCGCGCTGGAACGTGGTGGCCCAGCCCTCCTGTATCCACTCGATTTCCTTCAGCACGCGCTCGGGCAGGGGAAAGGGAATCTCGAGGGCGCTGAACCCGGCGATGTGTTCGTAGTCCCCCGGCTTGATCACGCGTTCCCAGTGATAGTCGTAGACCTCGGCCTGCTCGGTGCTGGTCGACAGAATGTTCTCGAACTCGCCCCGCAGCGAGTAGAAGATGGCGGGGTCGAGGTCGGCCTCGATCAACAACTCGAGCATGCGCGAATAGTGGCGCAGTGCGGCCGAGTGGTCGCCCTCTTCCTGGGCGGCGTTGGCATCGTCGAAGGCGGACTCTGCGTCGCGCAGCAATTCGGTCACCGAGCGGGGCTCGACCGCAGCCAGCGATTCCGCGCCGATGGTGGCCTTGGGCAGGGGTGAAAACTGGTGGACATCTCGGCCGGTGCCGGCGCAGCCCGCGATGGTGGCCAGGGCGGCCCCTACCAGCAGACTGCGCACGCCGATAGCATTCGCCATGGTGTTGCGGCTCCCTCTTGCGGGCAGCGCTGGATGGTCGAACAGGACCGGGCTGCCGCGGGGCGAATTCTACATGTTGGGCATCCGTGCCGCAACAGCAACGATATATGGTGGCGCAGACCGGTGTCTGGTGCCACCCTCCCTAACGCAGGGCGAAATCTAGCACGATGCCGCAAAGGGCGGCAACAGCCTGCCGGGCTAGCCTTGCGCCGCATTCGCGGGTTCCAGCATCCGCTCGACGGCAGACACGAAGTCGGAAACGAGGAAGGGCTTCTCGAGGTAGGGGCGGTTCACGCGTTCGAGGAAGCGGCGGGTCTCGTAGTTCATCGTGTCGGCGGTGATAAAC
>CAYMLC010000107.1:4722-9041 GCA_964390765.1 uncultured Nitrospirales bacterium | reverse complement strand
CTTGGTCAGCCCTTCACGATTCGACATCAGGCTGTCTTCGTGCTCGATGCTGATCACGCCGTCGTAGCCCACCACGCGCAAGGTGCTCATGAAGTCCTTCCACCATTTCAGGTCGTGGCCGTAGCCGCAGGTGCGGAACAGCCACGAGCGGTTGGCCTCGTCACCGTAATGCTTGGTGTCCAGCACGCCGTTGATGGCGGCGTTACGCGGCTCGACGCGCGTGTCCTTCGCGTGTACATGATAGAGCATCTTGCCGCCGAGCACCTTGGCGACCTCGATGGGCTCCATCCCCTGCCAGAAGAAATGACTGGGGTCCAGGTTGGCGCCCAGGTTGCTCCCGCATTCCTTGCGGATGCGCAGCAGCGTGTCGGTGTTGTAGACCACGAAGCCGGGGTGGGCTTCGAAGGCGATGCGCACGCCGTGGTCTTTGGCAAACTTCGCCTGCTTCGTCCAGTAGGGAATCACCACCTCGTTCCACTGATAGTCCAGCACCTCGAGATGGTCCGGCGGCCAGGCGCACGTGACCCACGCCGGGCGCGTGGCCTTCGGGTCGGAGCCGGGGCAGCCGCTGAAATCGACCACGGTCTTCACGCCCAGTTCCGCGGCGAGGCGAATCGTCTTCGTCTGGGTGTCGGCGTTTTGTTTCGCGAAGGCCTTGTCCGGGTGCAGGCAATTGCCGTGGCAACTGAGGGCCGCCAGCTCGAGCCCTTCGCCCTTCAGCAGCGCTTTCAGTTCTTCACGCTTCGGCTTCGACTTCAGCATCTCGTCGGCCGGGCAATGCGCGCCGCCCGGATAGTTGCCGGTGCCCAACTCGACGCAGTCGAGCTGCAGCGGACGAATCATTTCAAGCACCTTCGGCAGTGGCGTATCGCCGAATAGAACAGTCAGCGTGCCCAGTTTCATGGCGTTTCCCCTTCAATTTCGTTACGGCCCAGGGCCCTCAATCTACACAGGCGGACGCACCCATTTACAGAATGACCCCGCGGACACGCAGAGCACGAAGCCGGAAGAACGGCGGCGCGCGCAAGAGCGCGCATGCCCGCGATACGGAGCGAAGATGGCATTGCGTCTTGCTGCCTTTCGGCCCGTGTCCGTGGGTCCGCGCGCGTAGCGCTTCACGACCGGCTCTTCGATCGTCCTGAAAGCACTTTGTGGTCCCCGTGTCTCCGTGGTTGTCTCGCTACACCTTCTCCCACTTGCGGCTCTTGTTGGCCTTTTCCACGGTATGCAGTACGCGCTGGCAGGCGAGGCCGTCTTCGAAGGTGGGATAGCTCACGCGCTTCTTGCCGAACTCATTGAAGAAGGTGAACAACTCGTGCGTGAACAGGTGCTCGTAGCCGATGTTGTGGGCGCTGGGCCACCAGAATTCCGTAAAGGGATGGCCGGGGTCGGTGGCGTGGATGCGGCGGAAACCCTGCACGGTGGCCGGGTCGTTGGCATTGTAGTAGTGGAAGACGTGCATATCTTCCTGGTTCCAGCGGATACTACCCTTGCTGCCGTACACCTCGATGCAGTTGTGGTTGCGGCGGCCCGGCGCGAAGCGTGTCGCTTCGAAGGTGCCCAGCGTGCGCCCATTCGCAAAGCGCGCGACAAAGACCGCGGCGTCGTCCACGTCGACCTTGCCCTTCTTCGCGCCGCGCTTCCCCTTGCCTTGGGCCGCAATGGTGGCGGCCTCGTCGCTGATGGGGCGCTCTTCGATAAAGGTGGTCATGGCACTGGAGACTTCCGCGATGCCGCCCGCCAGGTAATGGGCCAGGTCGACAATGTGCGCGCCGATATCGCCGAGTGCGCCGCTGCCGGCCGTGGCCTTCTGCAGCCGCCAGTTGATGGGGAAGTCGGGGTCGACGATCCAGTCCTGCTGATAGCAGGCGCGCACGTGAAACAAGTCGCCCAGTTCGCCCTTAGCGATCATGGCCTTGATGGTCTGAATGGCGGGGTTGAAACGGTAGGTGAAGCCGCACATGTGCTGTACGCCCGCCTGCTGCACCGCCTTCAGCATGGTCTCGGCTTCTTTCAGCGTATTCGCCAGCGGCTTCTCGCAGATGATGTGCTTGCCGGCCTTGGCCGCAGCCACCGCCATCTCGGCGTGCAGGTTGCCGGGCGTGCCGATGTCGACCACGTCGATGTCATCGCGCTGGACTGTAGCCTTCCAGTCGGTACTGGCTTCTTCCCAACCGAAGCGGGCGGCCATGTCGGCGGTGCCCGCCTCATCCCGGCCCACGATAACCTTCATGACCGGCATGGTCTTCGGGTTCATGAAGCTGCGCACCTGGCGCAATCCGTTGCTGTGGGTTTTGCCCATGAACTTGGTGCCCAACAGCGCGACATTCAAGGTCTTTGGTGGCATGTCTGGTCCTCCCCTGGCCATTTGCGGTGCGGCGCATTATAGGAGCGCGGGCGCAGCGAGCCAAGGAAGATCGCATTAGAAAGATTGGTGTGTCCGGGAGAGCTAGTCAGCGTTGCTGCCGGGCCAGTGCCAGGTATGCAGGTCGCTGCTCCACGCGATGCCGATATCGCAGTTGGCGTAGGCGTTATTGGTCGTGCGGATTTTGCCCGGGCCCACGCCGTGAAAGAACATGACATAGCGTTGCACCTCGGGCACGGCACGCAGGCCCAGTACGAAGCCGGCCGTGATGCGCGTTTCCGCCCATGGCCATTGGTCCTGCCCCAGCGTGATCAGCCGTTCGTCGTCTTCCCACGTCTCGAGGTCACGCGAGCGCTTGATACCCATGCCATTTTCGGGGGGGTGGATGAGCACGTACGTATCGTCTTCTACCAGCACGCATACGTTCTCGCCGGCGTCGGCACGCCCCGCATAGGTCCACGTTTCGAGGTCGTGCGACCACGAATAACTGACGCCACGCTGCTTGTAGAAACACCACCATTTGGTGGGGTCGTCTTTGTCGCGCAGCAGGTAGGGGTCGATCATGCGGCCCATATCGGCGCGCGCTACATCGGGCCCCTTCACCCGCAGCAGTTCGGGTGGCGACCATGCCTCGAGGTCGCGGCTGCGCATCGTGAAGATTCGGCTGTCGCTTGTACCCCAGCGCAGCGGGTCGGTGCGTTCGTAGCCGGGCAGCGGATAGCTCTGCAGACTGAGCACCCATTCGTCGCTATCGCGCACCACATTGCCCGGCGCGCAATAGTTCAGCTGTTGCCCGCGTGGTGTCAGGATGCGCGGCGGACTCCAGGTTTTAAGGTCGCGTGATTGCGTGTGCGCGGTATACCCGAATACGCGGCCGTCCGCTTCCGTCTTGATATAGGTGGCGAAGAGGTGAAACACACCATCGTGGAAGAGCACGGCTGGGTCGCGCCAGGCTGTCATGTTGTCACCCTCGATCAAGACGGGCGAATGTAGCGCGCTCAGCAGGGGGCCGGGGGCATCGGCGTGGGCCGTCACTGCAGCAAGCAGGGCGCACGCGAGCAGGCCGCAGTGAAGTGCGATTCGAATGCCGGGTACCCGCGGCTCAGACATCGCGCTTAACGACGAGCGGCTCGAGTGCGGCGCGCAGGTTGTCGGGCAGCGGGCGCTTCTCACCGGCCTGGTAGTCATACCAGACGACGACGCTGGGCCCGTCGGCAGCGGCGGTGTCTTCGCCTTCGATGAAGACGCCTTGCTGCAAGGTGAAGCTGGTGTTGCCAACCTTCTCGACACCGGTGCCGACGTGCAGCGTGGCCGGCCATTCGATGGGCTTGCGGTAGTTGCAGCCGATGTGAGCGAGGATGGGGCCGACTTCGGGTACGCCTGCATAGGACAGGTCGAGCAGGTGCTTGAACAGGCTGATGCGCCCCGTTTCCATAAAGGTGAAATAGCGGGCGTTGTTGACATGGTGAAAGGAATCCATGTCGGCCCAGTGCAACGTGATGGGCGTCCAGAAGGCGCACTGTTCGCGCTTGAGCATGGGGCACAGTTCTCCGGAAAGTCTCAGCCAGCGGTGTTGCGTATAAGCTGGGCGTAGCAGCGCACCGCATTCAGCATGTTGTCGACCGACACGCGCTCGTTGGTGCCGTGGATGCCTGCCAGGTCTTCTTCGCGCAAGACCATGAGTTGAATACGATACGCGTCTTCGGCCAGCTGCGCATAGTGTTTGCTGTCGGTGCCGCCCAGGGTCATGCTCGGCGCCACCAGCGCGTCGCTATAGACTTGGCGCACCGTGCGCGCGATCTGGCGGTAGGCGTCGTTGTCGGCGCTGGATACGGCACTTGGTGCGGTCGCTTCGAAGGCCTCGGCATCGATGTTGACGCGCGTGTCGTCGACCACCTCATGCACATGCGCAACGATGCTGTCGATCGCGTCGCTGGGGTGGATGCGAAAGTTG
>CAYMLC010000107.1:0-4712 GCA_964390765.1 uncultured Nitrospirales bacterium | reverse complement strand
AAAGTTGACGACGGCGCGTGCGTTGATGGGCAACACATTGTCCTGCGTACCCGCGGCAAAGATCGTGGGCGCGGTGGTGGTGCGCACGGCCGCATCGGTCTGGGCCATGGCGCCCAGTTGCCCCACCACGAGCGATTCAAAGGCCCACAGGTTGCTCATTACCAGGCGCAAGGGCCAGTCCATCTCGGGCGCAAGGTGCTCGAACATGAGGCGCGGCGGACCCGCCAGGCGCGCGGGCGGCTTGTTGGCTTCGAGGCGCGCAATGGCGGCGGCCAGCACGCCCACCGCGGTCTGCGAAGGCGGTGAAGACGAGTGGCCGCCCGTGCTCTTTACGCTCAGTTCGACGCTGAGGTAGCCCTTCTCCGCCAAGCCGATCAGGGCCACGCGTCCGGCGACCCCGGGTATCATGTCTTCGACGATGGCGAGTCCTTCGTCGAAGGTGAACCAGCACCGCACGCCACGTTCCTGCAGCGTATCGACGATGGCGGCGGCGCCTTCATCGCCCCCGATTTCTTCATCGTGACCGTAGGCCAGATAGATGGTGCGCGCCGGCGTAAAGCCCTCGGCCAGCAAGGCCTCGACCGCTTCCAGATGTGCGATGACGACGCTCTTCATGTCGAGTGCGCCGCGCCCGTATACATAGCCGTCGGCCACTTCGCCGCTAAACGCTGGATGGTCCCAGTCGGCCTCGCTGCCTGCGTCCACGGGCGCCACATCGATATGGCCCGCCAAGAGAATGGGGGGCAGTTCGGGGTCGGTACCGGGCCAGCGATAGAGCAGGCTGAAGTCGTTTATGGTCTCGCGCTCGAGGCTTGCGTGCACGCGTGGATAGGAAGTTTCGAGGAGGCGGTGAAAGTCCTTGAAGGGCTGCGCACGAAACGCGTTCTTGTCGGGCGTTGAAATGGTGCGAAACTGCAGCGCGCGCGACAGGTGCGCGATGGCCGCGGTCTCGTCGAAGGCGAGCGGGGCGGCGGCCTCAACGGCGACCTGGTACGAGGGCATCAGCAGTGCGCGTCCGAGCATGAGCAGGCCAGGCGCGCCGATGAGCAGGGCAAGAATGAGTAGAAAGCGCCGCATATCATCCGGGCCTTGAGGGTGCGTTTCCGGCTTCGCGCAGGCGCGAAAGCGCCGCCACGAGTTCTTGTGGCGGGCTCGACTTCGCCAGCGGGATCAGCGGCTCCAGTTCGTTCTCTCCTGGCGCCTGGCCGGCCTCTTCGCACCACAGCAGGATCGGCACATCCGGCAAGTGCACGCGCAATCGTGTCACGCACTCGCGGCCGTGGGCATCGTTGCCGCACAGGTCGATGAGCATGGCGGATACGTATTGTGGCCTGTGCTCCATCAACTCGGTGGCTTCGCCCTCATCGTCCACGATGATCGCGTCGAGCCCCAGCGGCTTCAGCGCGCGGCGCAGGGCGTGGGCGGCGCTGCTGTCTTCGCTGACCACGAGCAGGCGTTCGCCGGGTGCGGGCGCATCGGTACCGCTGAACTCGGTCTGAAAACCGCGCGCGGCCACGGGCCAGCCCACCCGGAACGTGGTGCCGTGGCCGGCACGGCTGTCGAGGAAGAGCAGACCCTCGTGCGCGCGCACGATGCCGTGTACCGCGGCCAGACCCAGCCCGCGGCCGGCGAACCGCGACGAGTAGAAGGGGTCGAAGATGCGGTGCTGTGCGTGGGCTGGAATACCGTGGCCGGCATCGCGCACTTCGAACATCACGTATTCGCCTTCGCCGTGCGCGCCTTCAATCACGTTTTCGCGCATACCCTCTTGCGTGTAGTACTCGGCGTAGCTGCGCAGCACAATCTCGTTGGCCTCGGGCGTCACGGCCTCGGCGGCGTTGCGCACCAGATTCAGCACGACCTGCTGCAGCTGTTTGCGGTCGGCGAGTACCACCGGCACGCCGGGGGTCAACTCGTAGCGAACGGCACAGCGCTGTCCGGCTTCCAACTCGATCAGGCGCTTCATGCTGTGAATCAGCTTCGTGAGCTGTACCGGCTCGAGGCGCGTCTCGCCGCGGCCCGCATAAGCCAGCAACTGGCGGCACAGGTCGGAGGCGCGGTGCGAATTGTCGATGATGGTTTGCAGTGCGTGGCGCACGGGGGCCGGCAGGTCGCGCTGTTCGAGCGATACATCGGCATGGCCGCTGATCCCGAGCAGGATGTTGTTGAAGTCATGGGCGACGCCCGCCGCGAGGTCCTCGAGGCTTTCCAGCTTCTGGGCCCGCAGCAGTTTCGCCTCCAACTGTTTGCGCTCCGAGATGTCCGAGATGGTGCCCCACACCCGCACAATGCGGCCGCCTTCGCGCTCGGCTTCGCCCCGCACATGCACCCACACGAGGGTGCCGCGCGCATTCAACAGCTGCAGTTCGCCTTCGTACGGCGCGCCCGTGCGCAGGCACTCTTCGATGGCTTCGCGAATAAGGGGCTGGTACTCGGAGGTGTAGTAGCCAATGGCGGTTTCCAGGGTCGGCGCGTGGGTCTGGTCGGGCAAGCCATGGATGCGAAATACTTCGCTCGACCAATGCACTTCCCGGGTTGCCGCGTCTACGGACCAGCCGCCGATACCGCCCAGTTGCTGCGTGCGTTCCAGCAGGCGCTTGTTCCGGCGCAGGGCCTCTTCCGCCGCGCGCCGCGCCGTAAGATCGACTGCGACGCCCGTGGCACCGGTAATGTTTCCGTCCGCGTCGCGCAGCGGCTCCCACGTCGTTTCAAAGTACCGGCCCAGATGTTCGACGTGCGTATGTTCCGATTCGCCCTGAAGCGCATTGCGTGCCGCCTGCAAGATAGCCGGATGCGATTTGTACACCATCCAGATGGATTGGCCGACGACCTGGTCCTCTTCCAGCCCGATGACGGCGAGGCCACGCCCGCGCGATACCGTGAACACACCTTCGCAGTTGATGGCCCACCAAACAATCGGCGCATGCTGCACGAGGGTGCTCAGTTGCGCTTCGCGCTGCTGTTCGCGTGCGTGCGCCGCTTCGCGCTCGCGCGCGGCCCGGGCGATGGCGCGGGTGCGCGCCCGCAGGTTGCGCAGGTAATACCAGCCAGTCAGAAACAGCAGCAGATAGCCACTGATCGCCAGCAAGACCAGGCGCCACCGCGCGTTGGCCAGCATGACCGAGGACTGTTGCCGGTCAATCACGGCCGCCAGGACGACGCGCAGGCACGGTATGCCGACGGCATGCGACAGCACGCCGCTGAAGTTGCCGCGTGCGCCCGCCGCGGGCGGGGGATAGACCAGAAAGCCGCCCGCTTCATGCGAGCCCGCCACTTCGGCCAATTGGCGGTGAAAGGTCTCGTTCGAGAACGCGGCCTCGCCCGCGGTGGGCGCGCGTGGTGACGTTTCGAAAGTCACCGCCGGGTCACCTGCGAGCAGGGTGCCGCCTTCGTCGAGCAGGAGAAAGCGCGTGGGCCAGCGCTCGGCAGCGTCGAAGCTGCCGAGCCCCTCGTTGATGCGCTCGACAGTCAGACTGAGACGCCGGACCATAGTCTCGCGCGTCAGGTTTTCCTTCTCATACCCCTCGACCGCCTGCTGAAGCATCACGTTGGCCAGGTCCATCTGGGCGCGCAGGTGCATGCGCTGTTCGGCTTGGTGGTCGGCATCGTGCAACGTGGCGATCAGGACGACCAATACGCCGAGGGCCACAAGGGCGCCGCTGATGCCCAGTGCGAGCGTTAAGAGTTTTGCGCGTTCGGCGCGGTCCACGATACTGCTCAGGCCCTTCAACAGTGGGAGGCGAAGAGACGGTATGCGGCTGCCATGCATGGCAGCGCAAAGACCTTGAGCCTAGCATAGAATGCAGTAAATAGGTAGTGCTTGTGCCGCCTAGCTGGCGAGACCGAAGCTCTGGGCGAAGCGGCGCAGAAAGCCCTCGCGCGGGGGATGCCGCTCGGTATTGGGGGCCTGGTCCAACCGCTCGGCCAACTGGGCCAGCGCGCGGCTGGCGGGCGCCTGGGGAAAGCGCAAGACGAACGGCTCGCTGCGCATGACGGCCTGGCCCACGTGCACATCGCGCGGCACCGCGCCCAACAGCGACAGGTTGCGCTCGAGGTAGTGGAAGGTTACGCGCTGCAGCTTGGCGGCCACGGCCTGGGCCTGCGCATCGGAGGCCACCTGGTTGACCAGCAGCCGCACGAGCGCATCCTCGCGCCGGGTGTAGATGGTCTTGATCATGGCGTAGGCATCGACGATGGCCGAAGGCTCCGGCGTGGTCACCAGCAGCACCTCGTCGGCCGCCAGGCAGAAGGACACCGCGTTCTGGCCAATGCCCGCCATGGTATCAAGCACGATAAAGTCCGCTGCCTCCTGCAGTTGCTGCAGGCCTGCGAGCACGCGTTCGCGCGCGGGTGCGTCGAGGTCGGCCACGTGCGCCAGGCCCGAGGTGCCCGGCACAATTTCGAGGCCGCCGGGTGCGCGCACCAGAATGTCGAGCATGCCTTTCTCACCGTCGATCACGTGTTGCAGGTTGTACAGCGAATTGAGGCCCATCAAGACCTCGACGTTCGCGAGGCCGAGGTCGGCGTCGAGCAGCACGGTACGCCGCCCGCGCTGGGCCAGGGCAATGGCCAGATTCACACTGGTGCTTGTCTTGCCGACGCCGCCCTTGCCGCTGGTCACGGCGATGACGCGTGCCCGCTGGCGCGTGCGCCATACCAGATTCCGCAGCGATTCAGCCTGGTCAGGCATGGTCTGTCTTTCCTTCCACCAC
>CAYMLC010000106.1:6363-9053 GCA_964390765.1 uncultured Nitrospirales bacterium | reverse complement strand
GAGAAAGACCTTGCAGCGCGCCTGCGGAAAGACCACCGTACCGAGGTCGCGCCCTTCGGCCACGCACGGAGCGGCCCGGGCAAAGTGGCGCTGCAGGGCCACCAGCTGCCGCCGCACCGAGCTGATTTCATCAATACGCCAGATGTTGCGCGTGACTTCGGGCGTGCGGATTTCCTGTGTCACGTCGTGGCCGTTCACCACCACGCGCGCACCTTCGAAATGCAGCCGCATCGTGCGGGTGTGCGCGGCCACCGCTTCGGGATCCCTCAGGTCCACGCCCGCGTGCATTGCCCACCACGTCGCCGCGCGATAGGTGGCGCCGGTGTCGAGAAAGGCAATGTCCAGGCGCCGGGCCACTGCGCGGGCGGCGGTGCTCTTGCCGGCGCCGGCGGGGCCGTCGATGGCCACCACGTCTACCGGCGTGTCGCCCGCTGCTGCTTCACCCACTTCCGTGGGCGCGGGGTCCTCTATGGGCGCGGGGTCCTCCATGGGCGCGGGATATAGCATCCCTCAACCAACCCGCACAATGGTGCTGTTGGGCGTGCGTTCATAGGTGTGGGTGGCGTCGAGGTTGGGCGGCGTAATCCATACGCCCTCGCCTTCGAGCCGGTCTTCCCCCATCAACAGTGGATCGGCAAACAGACGCACATCGGCCGTGAAGATCGCCGTGGCGCGCGGCCGCGGCAGGTTCGCCTCATCGCCCACCTCGCCGCTGACCACATGGTGTGTGTCGCGCAGCAACCGGCACAGTTCACGGTATTCCTGGCGCAGGCGCTCGGCCCGCTGGCCGTGTTCGCGCACGCGCACCAGGCGCGCCTGCATCTGGCGCAGGCACAGTTGCATAAAGGGCTGCGCCAGCGTACGCCGCTCGGCCTCTGTGGCCTTGCGCGCCTTCAGTGCAGTCAGCAACTGCTGCAGCACCTGGGAAGGTTTCGCGCCCTGCTGAATACGCTCGAGCAGCGCCACGCGGCCCAGCCGGCTGTTGATGCCCTGCTGCATGATCTCCACGTTTTCCGACAGTGTCACGTTCTGGCTGATCCAGCGCGCACGCTGTTCCAGCAGCCGCTTCAGCATTCCCCCGGCCAGGCTGGCGTCGCGCCGGGAGCGGCTCCACTCGCGGTGGGCGCGCAACAACTCTTCGCGCCCCTGCAGCAGTTCCGCGTCGATCGCGTCGTCGCCCTTGATGCTCTGCAATTCTTCGAGCAGCAGCGACTGCAACTCTTCCGGCTCGGCCGTCCCCGCACCCGCGGTCGATTTGGCCGCCTCGCGCCGGCGCTCCGCCGCCTCGATGCGCTCGCGCACCACCTCGATCAATTCGTCGAGGCCCGCCACGACCCGCTCGAGAAAGCCGATCCGGCGCTGCGCGCTCTCCAGCCGCTCGAGATCTTCGGTCGCCTCTTTGCCACCGACCAGGTAGTACAACGCGTTCTGCGCGTAGTGGTCGGCCTCGCGTTCGGTCAACTGCATCAGCTGCGCCGCCTCGATCACCTGCAGGCGCATGCGCCGCGCACGCCGCAGCAACAGCCGGGCCTCCTCACTCAGCGCCTCGCCATAATCCTCGCACGACAGGTTGCGACGAAAGACAATCGACAGCGGTTCCCCGTTGCCCGGTTGCAGCCGCCCGCCCTGCAGCAATTCGGCAAAGTGAACCGTGCCGCCCTCTATCTCGTCTTCGATGTGCACCCGCAAGCCATGGTAGGTGCCGCCCCGCACATGCTGCCGCAGCCGCACGTCGTTATTGCCGTAGACCAGCTTGGGCGCTTCGGCGCGGCGCGCCACCACGTCGCCCTGCTTGCTGACCACCTGCGCCTGGCGCAGCAGGTTGCGCATGCGCACATCGCCCTGATTGGCGACCACCACGCCCGCCAGATTGCCGGTGATATCGCACGACCGCGTGGCCGCCACCATGCCCAGCACGTGCCCCCGCACGCACACGCTGCCGCCTTCGGCAACGACGGCGCAGTTCTCGGGCACATCACCATAGACCTTGACCGCGCCCTTGAAGGCGGCCACACGCCCGCGAAACACAACCTCGATGCCGCCGAAGCGCTTGACCTCGCGGCGTGGCACCTTGGTCAGCTCATCCTCCAGATAAATGGCGACGCGCGCAGACAGCCCCGGAAAAGGGTCGCCCGGGTCGCGTTGTGCACGGCGCTCCTTCAAGGCGTCGAGGTAGGGCGCCAGAAGGCGGCGCGGCGTCTCGAAGCGCTCGGGCTTGGCCACACGCGCCATCAACGCATCGCACCAGCACAGGAAATCTGCTTCGTCGCGTGTGAGCTGTGCGGGGTCGCATGCGCCCAAGTCATCGATCAGGCTGCGCAGCACAGGTTGCACGCGCAGCCCCTCCGAATCGGGCGTCATGCTCTCGTGCGCGCTGACCCAGCCATTGACCGCGGCCAGGGCCGCATCCACCAGGGCCGCGTGCTCCGCGTTTTCCTTGTAGGCAGCGCGCCATACCGCGCACAGCGCCATGTCTTCGGGCGGAAGCGAAGCCCGTGCCCCGTCATCCAGCTCCGCGACATAGCGCGCGAAGGATGTCAGCATACCTGTGGTTGGGCCTCGTTCAATGCGGCCGCGATGGCGGCTTCGTAAGGTGGCCGCAAGATGCCGCGCTCGGTGATGAAGCCGGCGATGAACTCGGCGGGCGTCACGTCGAAGGCCGGCGCATAGACCTTCACGGCGTCGGGCGC
>CAYMLC010000106.1:0-6353 GCA_964390765.1 uncultured Nitrospirales bacterium | reverse complement strand
CCCCGTTCGACACGCTGAGGTCGAAGGTGTTGGTGGGTGCGGCCACGTAGAACGGAATGTCGTGCGCGCGCGCGGCCACTGCTACGTTGTAGGTGCCAATCTTGTTTGCGGTGTCGCCGTTGGCCGCAATGCGGTCTGCCCCCACCACGACCAGTTGTACCTTGCCCTCGCGCATGACCTGTGCCGCGGTGTGGTCGCAGATGAGCGTCACATCGATACCGGCTTGCATCAGTTCCCAGGCCGTCAGGCGTGCGCCCTGCAACAGCGGGCGGGTCTCATCGGCGAATACATGGAAGCCGCGGCCCTGCTCGTGCGCGCTGTACATGACCGAAAGCGCCGTACCGAATGCACTGGTCGCCAAGCTGCCGGCGTTGCAGTGCGTCAGCACCCCATCCCCTTCGCCAATCAAGGCCGCGCCATAATCGCCTATCGCGCGGCAGCGGGCACGGTCTTCCTGGTCAATGCACTGGGCTTCGGCCAATAGCGCATCGAAGAAGGCGCCGGCATCGGCCGCATCGGCTGCAATGCCCGCGGCGGCGGCGCGCATCCGGTCCAGCGCCCAAAACAGATTCACGGCGGTGGGGCGGCTGGTCGCGTAGTAGTCGGCCGCTTCATTGACCAGTGCCAGTGCCTGCGCCACATCCTGCGGCGGCCGGTGCCGCAGGGCCACCAGCAAACCATACGCCGCGCACACGCCGATGGCCGGTGCACCCCGCACGCGCAACGCGTGAATGGCTTCCCAGACCGCTTCCGGCGTTTCGAGCGCGAGGTAACGCAGGTCGCCGGGCAAGAGGGTCTGGTCGATGATCTCGAGACCGGCGCCGGTCCAACGCATGGTTTCTACGGCCACGTGCGATTCCCTCCGTGGTGGAGCATCATCTTAAGTGCACGCGGACGAAATGACAAACCCAGCCGACTCAGAGCTTGCTCAGGACCTCGGCCCGATAGCGCCCGGCATAGGTCTGATTGGTGCGCCGCTGCGCAAAGGGATAGCGCTGCACCAGTTGCACCAGTGTTGCCACGCGCTCGTCGGTCGCCGGGTGCGAAGACAACATGGTGTAGAAGAAGCCGCGCGGCCGCTCCTCGTTCAGCCGCGCCAGTTTCTCCATAAAGGTGACCATCGCCTCGGGCCGGTAGCCCGCGCGAAACAGGTAGTCCATGCCCTTCGCATCGGCTTCGCGTTCGGCGTTGCGGCTGTAATACATCTGGCCCGATGCACCGATGAACTGCGCCGCCAGATTCGCCGCCGCCGCGCTGCCGTCGCCCAGCAGCGCACTGGCGATCAGGCTGTATCCATACTGCCGCGTGAGCGATTCGCCGTGGTGGTACGAACTGACGTGCGCCAGCTCGTGAGCCATCACGCTGGCCAGCTCGGCCTCGCTGCTCGCCAGCTTCAACAACCCCGTGTACAGGTACATGTGGCCGCCGGGCAGGGCGAAGGCGTTCACGTTGTCCGGGTCATCGATGACGGTAAAGTGGTAGGTCACGTCCCGGCGCTCGACCGTGCGCGCCAGCCGTTCGCCGATGCGGTCGATGTAGGCCTGCATCGCGGCGTCGTCGAGCACTTGTTCCTGCTGCTCGACCTGTGCGGCCAGCTGCGCGCCAAGCTCCTGCTCCTGCGCGAGGCCGAGCACGTTGGGCTGATTGCCCGTGGTCGCACAGCCCGCCAGCACGAATGCGAGCACAACGGCCGGCAGCCGGTATGTACCGCGGTGTCGAAGCATACGGCTAGCCTTCGCGTCCGCCGATGATTTCACCCAGCGCCCTCAGCAGGGTGGCCACCTCTTCATCCGTGCCCACGCTGATACGCAGGCAATCGTCGACGCGCCGCATATTGAAGTGCCGCACGAGAATGCCACGCTCACGCAGGCGCTGGTAGATCGTGCGTGCGGCGGACCCGGCCGCGGGCCGTGCCAGCAAAAAGTTCGTCTGCGAGGGATAGACCTGGAACCCCAGCGCTTCGAGGCCGCGCGTGAGGGCCGCACGCGTGGCCTTGACCCGCGCGACGCATTCGTCGAAGTAGGCGCGGTCACAGATCGCGGCGTGGCCGAGACACTGCGCCAGCGCGTCGATGTTGTAGGGGTCACGCACCTTCTGCAACTCCGCCAGAAGCGCCGGCGCACCCAGGGCCATGCCGAGGCGCAGCCCCGCGAGGCCAAAGGATTTCGAGAAGGTGCGCGTTACCAGCACATTGTCGTAGCGGCGCGGCAGGTCGGTGCAGTCGTCTTCGGCGAAGTCGGCATAGGCCTCGTCGATCACCACGACACCGGGAAAGGACTGGACCAGCCGCTCGGCCTCTTCACGCTGGCAGACAATGCCACTGGGCGCGTTGGGCCGCGTGAGAAAGAGCAGGCGCCCGCGCGCCTGGTACAGCGCCTCGGGCATGCCGAAGTCCTCGGCCAGGTCGACATAATCGAGCGCACAACCATGCAACGCGCACAGCGTCTCGTACATGCTGTAGGTCGGATAGGTCGCCACGGCGCGGTCGCCGGGGTCGCACAATGCGCGCACCGCCAGACCCAGCATCTCGTCCATACCGTTGCCGGCCAGGGCCCACGCCGCGTCCTCGTAGCCAAAGCGCCGCGCCCACGCTTCGCGCAGCGCGACGGCGCCCGGGTCGGGATAGCGGCGCAGCGCATCGACGTCGAATTGCTGCAGCGCCTCGGCCACACGCGGCGAGGGCGGATAGGGCAGCTCGTTGGTGTTGAGCTTGATGATGCCGGGGCGGTTCAGTTGCTCGCCCGGCGTGTAGGCCTGAAAGTCCGCCAGCAGGGCACGTCCGAAATTCATGCCGCGCGCCCTACAGCCGCACCGCGATTGAGCGCGCGTGCGCGTCGAGTTCTTCGGCGGCGGCAAAGGTCATGATGTCGTCGGCCGCGGCACGCAGGCGCGCTTCGCTGTACAGAATCACACTCGACACCTTGCGAAAGTCTTCGGCCGTCAGCGGCGAGGCGAAGCGCGCGCGCCGCCCCGTGGGCAGGATGTGGTTGGGGCCCGCGTAGTAGTCACCCACGGCCACGGGCGTATAGGCACCCAGCATCATCGCGCCCGCATGCCGGATACGCGCCGCCACGGCCTGCGGGTCAGTCGTCTGCACGCTCAGGTGTTCGGGCGCCACGAGGTCGGTCAGCGCGATGGCCTCGTCGAGGTCGCGCGTGATGATGATTGCGCCCTGCGCCGCCAAGGCCTGTTCGATGATCGCACGCTTCGGCAGCTGTGCCGCTTCCGCCGCCACCCGCGCCTCGACCGCCCCCGCCAGCTCGGCACTTGGCGTCAGCAACACGCACATCGCTTCTTCGTCGTGTTCGGCCTGCGCCAGCAGCTCCGCCGCCACATGGTTCGGGTCGGCCTGCGCATCGGCCAGCACCGCCACTTCCGAGGGGCCGGCCTCGCTGTCGATCTCGACTTCGCCGCGCACCTGCGCCTTGGCCAGTGTCACATACAGATTGCCCGGCCCGGTGATCTTCAGCACGGCGGGAATCGTCTCGGTGCCGTAGGCGAGCGCCGCGATGGCCTGGGCGCCGCCAATGCGGAAGACCCGTGTGGCCCCGGCAATCCGCGCCGCCGCCAGCACAACCGGGTGAACATCGCCATCGCGCGACGGCGGCGAGACCATCACGATTTCGTCGACCCCGGCGACCTTGGCCGGCACGATATTCATCAGCACGCTCGACGGGTAGAACGCCTTGCCGCCCGGCACGTACACGCCCGCGCGCTCAATCGGCCACACGCGCTGGCCAATCACCGTGCCGTCTTCAGCCTGCTCTTCCCACGATTCACGCAGGTTGCGCCCGTGAAAATGCGCGATGTTCGCATGCGCCCGCTCGAGAATGCCGCGCAATTCCGGGTCGATGGATGCGAGTGCCGCGTCGAGTTCGGCCGGCGTCACCTCGAAGCGGTCGGGCGTCAGCGCCACGCCGTCGAAGCGCTCGGTATACGCCGCCACCGCCGCGTCGCCCCGGGTGCGTACGGCGTCCAGAATCTCGCGCACGGCGGCCGTCTTCTCGCGCAGCCCGGCGCTCGCGCCCGTTTGCAGGCTGCACGTGCGCAGCCACTGTTCGGCCGCACCGCGCGTCGCGTCGTCGTGTATCACAAACTTCTTCATGATGGCCCCGTCGCCTTCGGCTTGCCGGCCTACGCCGCGTCAGGCAGCTTCGCGGCGGATGTTCGCGCCCAACGCTTCGAGGCGCTCTTCGATACGCTCGTAGCCACGATCAATATGGTAGATGCGCCCGATGGTGGTCTCGCCGCGCTCGGCCACCAGCCCCGCAATGATAAGCGCAGCACTGGCGCGCAAGTCCGACGCCATGACCGGCGCACCGCTCAACACGGGGACGCCCCGCACGATCGCGGTATTTCCATCCAATGTGATATCCGCGCCCATGCGCATCAACTCGGACGCCTGCATGAAGCGGTTCTCGAATACCGTCTCCTTGATACGGCTCACCCCTTCGGCGCGGCTCAGCATCGCCATGAACTGCGCCTGCAGGTCGGTCGGAAATCCGGGAAAGGGCAGCGTCGTCACATCGGTGGCGTGCAGGCCATTGGTCAGCGCCGCGCGGATGCGGTTGCCGTGTACCTCAACCGTAGCCCCGACATCGCGCAATTTGTCCAGAACCTGCGGCAGGTGGTCGGGGTTCGCGTTCAGCGTGGTCACATCGCCGCCGGTGGCCACACCGGCCACCAGAAACGTGGCCGCCTCGATGCGGTCGCCAATCACTACATGCTCGGCGCCGCCCAGGGCGTCTACACCGACCACGGTAATCAGGTCGGTACCGGCGCCCGATATCTGCGCGCCCATGGTATTGAGCAGGCGCGCCAGGTCATCGATCTCCGGCTCGCGCGCACAGTTGGTTATGCGGGTGACGCCCTTCGCGCGCGCCGCCGCCATCATCAGGTTTTCGGTGGCGCCCACGCTGGGAAAGTCCAGGGCAATGTCGGCCCCGTGCAGGTCACCCGTCACGGTCACATAACCCTCGGCAATCTCGATCTGCGCGCCGAGCTGTTCGAGACCCTTGAGGTGGATGTCGACCGGCCGCGTGCCGATCGCACACCCGCCGGGCAGCGAGACGCGCGCGCGCCCGCACCGCGCCAGCAACGGACCCAGCACAAAGAACGACGCACGCATCTTGCGCACGAGGTCATACGGTGCCTCCGGGTTCGCAATCGTACTGGCGTCGAGCGTCATGTAGCGGCCCGTGAACTCGATACGCACCCCCATGTCGCTCAGCAGCTTGTCCATGGTGAACACGTCGTGCAGGCAGGGCACATTGTGCAGGGTCACCGGCGACTCGCCCAGCAGCGCCGCCGCCATCAGCGGCAGGGTGGCATTCTTCGCACCGCGCACGTGCACGCTGCCGCGCAGCGGCTGACCGCCCTGTATCCGTATTCGTTCGAGTGGCATCGCTCCGCCCATTCGTCGCTGGTCAGGGGTCAATGGAAACGGCCCAAAGCGCGGGGCTTTGGGCCGCATGAAAATCGTCTCGGCCGGGCCACGGCGGCTAGGGTGCAGCCGGAGACTCCGCATCGGCCGGCGCCGCGTCGGGCAGGCTTTCCTGCACCAGTTCCTCGGGGCTCGACAAATCGAGCTGCGGCCCCGCGTCGTCACCGGTCTCCGCCGCACCGGATGCGGTGTCATCGGCCGTCTCGCCGGCGGTCTCATCAGTCGTCTCACTGGCGGCCTCATCGGCAGCGGGTTGCGCGGTGTCTGCCTCAGCAGGCGTCTCGGCCGCATCGTCCGGCGCCGCGTCCGCAGCCCCGTCGGGCGTCTCGGTCACCGGCATCACGGTCACCTCGGGCGGCACGACTTCAGTCGTTTCGGGCGCCGCTTCCCCGGTGGCGTCTTCCGTGGCGGCGTCTTCCGTAGCGGGCGCCTCGTCAAACAAGCTTTCGCCGAGACCGCCTTCCTGCTCGGTCGCCACGCCTTCGGCCAAGTCCGGCGCAGCGCCGCGCGTCACCCGGCCGCCGATCATCGACATCGTCAGCGCGAGCAGCATGAAGATGGCCGCGGCCGCATAGGTCAGCTTCTGCGGCAACGAACGCGCCATGCGCGGCCCGAAGACCGCATCGCCGCCGCCGCCCATGCCAAAGGCGCCGCCGAAGCCCATGCCCTTGCCCTTCTGCAGCAGCACGATGATGATCAACGCAAAGCACGAGGGCACATACAAGAAGAGCATGATCCACCAGAGCACGCCCCAAAGACTTAAATCACCAGCCATGTATCCGTTCTTTCTTCGCTCGGTTCTCGATTGGGTTGCGTTCGCCGCACGCGGCTAGTGCTGGCCCGCCTTCACGATGGCGCAGAAGCTGTCGGTCTTCAGCGACGCACCACCTACCAGGAAACCATCCACATT